>JASFZJ010000012.1:0-26548 GCA_045267865.1 Sulfurovum sp.
TGTTTGTCAAGGGTTTTGGTGAAATTCTTTGAAATTTGTTGAAATTCTTTTTTGAAGTAGTTTTTGAAGTTTGAAAAGTAGCTAGAGATACGATGAATATCGCACCTCTATATATAATGTAAGCAAAAAGAAAATTAAATCTCTTCTGCTACATCAACTTGATAAAGTATATCATCCATTGGATGTCTGTACATTGGCATAGCAAGTCTCTTCTCATCAAGTACATGACCGATGAACCCGATACTACGACCTACGATAAAGAATGCGTTGAGAGTACCACTAGCGATAAACTCATCAATCTCTTTCTCTTCGTATCCTAACGCTCTCCACATATCTACCATCAAGATACCAATAGTACCATCAACATTTAGAATTAGGTTCTCTTTTTTGCTTGTTGTAAGTGCTTCAACTGTTTTAGCATAATCAAGAAGTGGAGTTGAAGGGAAATGCTCACTAGCAAAATTCATAAGTCCTGTAACTCTAAGGTCAGGATTTTTGAGAGATTTAATTCTATGACCGATACCAGGAATTGGAATACCTTGTTTTTTCATATAACCCAAAAACTCTTTTGGATTTAAACCATTGTCATCTGCATACTTGAAATGCTCAGCAGCACCATCAATAGCTCCACCAAATCTAGGACCAATAGTAAGAAGACCTGTTACAAGTGATTCAACAACTGATTTACCTGCTCTTGCTGTTACTTTGGCATTGTGAGCGCCAGATACAGCAGGACCATGGTCAGCTACTGTTTTGATAACAGTTTCAATAAACTCTGTAGCCCATTTGGGATACTGTTTTTTGAACCATAATAGACTTATCACATCTCCTATACCTTTACCAGTATCTGGAGTAGCTACAGATGAGATAGGGAAACCTGCATAAGTACACTCTTCTCCTCTATCATCAGAGATAGTACAGATAAACTCTTTGCTTCTTCTAACCGTTGGACATACATTCATCGCTGGTTCTGGAATATCTTTGATAACACCCTCAGCATGAAGCTCATGATAAACGGCACTAATAATCTCTGGTAGTTCGTTAAATGATGTTGGTACATGGATACCTGCTTTTCTCATAGCATCATTTTTGTAATCAGCTGTCTCCATCTCGCCATTTGCAGACGCTCCAGCATGACCAAATTGAACACCACTATCATAATATTTGGCGATTGTACCAATACACCAAGCGATAATTGGCTTAGTAATAGTACCATTTTTAACAGCTTCGATTACTTTATACTCTTCAGTACCACCAACTTCTCCTAGAAGTATCATATACTTAACTGCTGGGTTTTTTTCCATTCTAAGCATATTATCAATGAAAACAGAACCTACAAATCTATCTCCACCGATAGCTACACCCTCTGCGATACCATCAGCATTGATTGAGATAATATTTGAAAGCTCATTAAATAATCCTCCTGAACGAGTTACAAGTCCACAAGAACCTGCACGGTGAAGCTTTGAATTAACAATATTTGTAATAGTTCCACCAATATTAGCTACTTTAAATGCACCAGGAGTGATAGCACCTACTGTTGCTGGTCCAATGATAGTTACATTTTTCTCTCTAGCAGTTTGGTTCATTCCTCTTGCAAGTCTCTCTGGTATTCCTTCAGCAGTAATCATCATAGACGAAAAACCACCTATCTCAAGAGCTTCCATAGTTACATCATAAGCTGTACGAAAAGATGCAAAATTCAAAAGAACATCAGCTTGTGGCTGTGCTGCTTTGGCTTCGGCTGTAGTCTTGAATAGTGGAATCATCACTTCATCTGGTCCAAAAAAGAACTTATCAAATTTATTATTTGATGTTGGAGCTACAATAGCAGCTACTGATGGAGTCTCTCTTTTGATTGTATAGTCATAATCTAGCATTCTTTGAATAGCAGTTTTATTGTTGTTCCAAAAAATAGCTTGTGTATCTCTAGTGTATAATTGTTGCATATTTCCTCCTACTTCTCTAGTGCCATACGCACGATATCTGTAACATGTGTTTCTGGTCCATAAACTTCAATGTATAAACCAAGTCTATCAGCAGCCTCTTTTATATCTTTGAGACCTTTTTCATAGTTTGGTCCTCCACGACGAACATAAATTTTTAAATCTACTTCTTTCATCTTGTCTGCATATACTTCAAATGCTTGAATGATACCTGTAAATGTTTTTGCAACATCAGTAAAGTTGGCAATAGCTCCACCAATAATCATCACTTTCCCACGACCTGATGGGTCTTTTTCTCTTGTCATAAGGTCAAGTAGTGTCTCTGCATAAAATTTAGTTTCACCAGTCGTTGGACCTCCACTATACTCACCATAGTTAGCCAAATCATCAATTCCAGCCATATCGGCAATAGTATCAGCATAAACAACTGATGCTCCACCACCTGCTACCATTGTCCATATTCTAGCTTCTGGTTTGAGTAGTGTAAGCTTAAGAGACGCACCTGTTTTAGCATCAGCCTCTTCAATAGCTTCTACTTCAGGTGATTTTGCTTCCATACCAAATGCAGTAGGATACTCAACGCTACCCCACTCTTCTACCATCATAAATCCAGCCGTATCATCTAGTTTTGCAACCATATCAAGAAGCTCAATTTTGTTGCCTTGCATTACAAATGGATTAATCTCTAGGTATGCAAAGTTCAACTCTCTATATACTTTGAAGAAACCTATACAAAATTCAGCAAAGTTTTCTTTATCTTTATCTGCAACATCTTTAGGGACATTTGCTCTGATTTTCTCTACTATTTCCTCTTCTGTAGCTGTGATAGGAAATGCTATTTCAGTAACTTTGGCATCCCAATTCTCTTCGATAGCGATACCACCCTCTGCTGACATATAGATAACATCATCATCACCTACACAAGTAGCAGATACATAATACTCTTCTGATTGTTCATGTGGAGTAAATGGCTCAACAATAAAATGAGTCAATCTATCTACACTAGGCTCACCTGTAGGAGTATCTCCATCAAATGAGAAATAAACAGATTGGTCAGACAATGACTTCTCATCTATCCAACTTGAAGCTTTTGCCAAAGAGACATCACCTGGCTTAACATCTCTAAAGAGAACTAAATCATTCATACCTCTTTTTCCAAATAACATATCTGGTTTTGCAACCAATGTTTTTTCGTTTAACCATGTTTTAGTTTTTGCAGTTTCTATTAACTCTGCTCCATTTTGAACCATTACAGTTTCATATCCATAAGTAAAGTTTGAGAAATACTTATCCCAATGTTTTGCTAGAATTGACTTTGCGTCATACTCTCTAATCGCCTTTTGAGCCATTGAGTTCTCCTTGTTAATTTAGTTAGCAATAGTTTAGCATTAACTCATTTTAACTTTTATTATAGGTAACATAAACCACCACTTTAAACTAAATAGTGTGTATTTTAGAAACAGTTATAAGCTATTATCCCTACAGCTTTTAATATTATAATAGCGTAATTGATACCTTTGGTGTGTATTATTGGTATCATAACACTCTACCCCTTTTGATTTAAGCTCTTTTGCAAGAAGATAAGGGCGATATATATTTTTGGCAAACTCTATTTTTGGATTTGCAAATAGTACAAACAGCTGATGCCCTACCATACTAAAAAAACTTATCACAAGTATAGATAAGACAAGCACAAAACCTCTCTTATAATTTTTCTGAAATTGTGGCAATCGTACTCCTATCGTATGGTTAAAAACTCCCAAGATAAGGACAATCGCTATCATTACATAAGGAGCAAAGTCTGTAATATGAATTTTTTGTCTAATAGAGAGTATAAGGGAAAAAATCAAAGCAGTAAAAGAGATATACCATATAATATTTTTCTTCTCTCTCAATAAAATCCGATACATAGCATAGAAAAAGTAGAGAAATAGAAGAGGCGAAAAGACCATCGCATAGAGTCCAAAAATATCTACAAAATGACCAGAGGGAATACCTCGTAGATTAATACCATTAGCTAGATAGATAAATGCCAACAGAAATGTTAAAGCCAAAAGAGCCAACTTACTCTCTTTGTTCATCACTCCATACAAAAACACAGCCACAAAAAAGACAAAAGAGGTATCGTGAACAAAAAATAAGATTAGCATCAAAAACGGCAGATAAATATACCTCTTGTGGTGGTGAAAGATTACAAAAAGTAACACTATAACAAGAACAACAATAGCCTCATTTGCCATAGCGATAGCCGTCATCGTCCCAGGAAGAAACATAAAAAGAGCCGTAGAGAGATAGACATCCCTACTCTTCTCAAAATAGAGTTCGCTAAGATGATAAAAAAGAACTATAGAGAAAAATCCAAAAAGAAGTGAAAAGAGTCTCAAACCCAAAAAGCCATCAACCAAACTCTCACCCCATCGCATAAAAGAAGCCACAATATCAAGAGAGCCATATAAAAGATTAGCTTCGTGGGGAGTTATTGGGGTGGTTGTAGCTAGATAGCCAATAGCCACAATATATATAAAAACAGATGTTTGAAATAGTTGTTTTGTCATTGTATTAGCTCCAATTCTTTTGAAATGTCTTTTATGAGTTTGCTTAATGGGCGTTTGCCTATCTCCTCATCACTTATATATCCACAAGTGATAAGCCTAAGTAAATCTTCACGATTTTTAAATAGTGTACCCTCATATTGTGTCATAAGTTCATCTATATAGCTTTCGTTGTATATGGCTTGTTTTTGGATTAGTTCTAGGATTATGTCTTTGTGGTTTTGGTATAAATCATCAAGTCTAAAAGTTTTTATAGTATTTTGAGTTTTTATATCATTTGAATCATTCTCTTTTAACTCAATTTCAAATCCTTTAATTGAGTGATAAAAAGTTGAATCCTTTAACTTCAAAAAGAATTTTGCTTTTTCATTAAAATTATCTAAATATGGATTTAGTAGTTCAACTTGACTTTCACCTTTTAAAGTGGAGTTGCATATATGGCAAGATGGAATTAAATTATAAAAAGATAGTGCTAAAATAGGATATTTTTTTTTGCTAATAAAATGGTCAAATTCAGGTCTTGTAAGTTCCTCTTCTCTCTTATTATTAACTTCATTAATTACAGTAAAAGTATAGTTTCTATTACAATATGGACAAACATTTACATTTAATTTTTTTGCTAACTCATAAGCATTATATTTAATTTTCTTTTTATTTGTAAATATATCATACTCTTTTAGCATTTTTTTTAAATTAGCTTTTTGACCACTTTTTAAAGATAAAAAATAATTTTGAATTTCTTGTAATTTTTGAGGTTTAGCAACTATTATATTTTTTAGAGAGTAATTCAAATTTTTTGGAAAAAATTTTAAGTCATTTTTTAAATTTTCATAATGCTCATTTGCATACTTCTCTAAATGCTCATTATCTATCCTAATCATCAGTTAAGTCATCTCTGATAATCAAAAACTTCTCTTCAATCTTAGGAATATAATCTCTAATAGTATTTTCCATAAAACCCAAATCTACACCCTCATAGTCGTGAACTATATAATTTCGTGTAGAATATGCACCTTTTTTATCATTTACTAAATCATATTGTTCAATCACATCATCATCCATTTTTTTGAGTGTTTCACCAATTTGAGAAATACCCATCAAAAGAGCCATTTGTCCCTCATAATCTTCAAGAGCTTTGACAATACCTTTATGGCGTTTGACTATCTTTTGAATATTTGCACACATTTCTAATATAAATTCTACTTTTGCTTTTAAAGAATATTTAGACATAAAGCACATCTTTCAATATATATTTTTGAGCCGTAGAAGATAAATTATTGATAGGTGCTAAATCTATCTCTTTATGAATAGCATCTGCGATTATTTTTTTTATCTCATCTAAACGATGAAAACCTATAAATCCACTATATTTATCTAGAAAATCTTTCTCTAAATGATACAATATATCCACATCACTTTTATCTGTATAATCTCCTCTAGCATAAGAACCAAAAATTCCATCAATTACAAAACCATCTTTAATCAATATCTTTTTTAAGGCTTTAACTTTTTGTAGTATTTCATTCTTTGTCATTTTTCAACTCCTCTAATTTTTTTTGTAAGTTTATTATATCTCGTTCCATTTTATCTATTTTATCCACTTTTTTCAACCTCTTACTATCCAATATCTGTTGAAGTTGATTTTTGACGATAGGCTCACCGATAATAGATATAATTTGTTCACAAAATTTCAATTCATCTTTCTCTAAATGCTCTTTATTTAACAGAGTGATGACTTCATCTATCTTAGCTTTGGCAAACTCCCCCATAAGTCCACCTTCCATAAAAAAACCATCTGATAAAAGTGTGTGTATATTTGCTCCGAATGTTTGTTTTTTGTCTTTTAGTCCATTTACTACTTTACAGTTTCCATTTTCATCTGTATCTAAGAAAATTATATTTTGTTTTGGTATGTCTGATAGTAGGAATGGAGAGTGGGTAGTGAATATGAGGTGAAACTTATTCTTCAATGGAATTAAATTTTTCTCTTTAATATTTATTATCAATTTTATAATAATAGCTATAAAATTTTTCTGCCATAGAGGATGAAATGAAGTTTCAACTTCATCTAAAAAAATTATTCTATTGCCATATTTAGTATCAATTAAAGTATCTGTAAAGTTTACAATAAACTTCAATAATTGTTTTTCTCCTGTACTTAAGCTATTAAAAGTTATATTATTTTTTTGACTATGCCTATAATTTATATATAACTTTCCATAATTATTTAACGCCTTATAAAAAGCATTATTTTCTAACAGTTGATAAAAACTATTAATATCTATTTGATTAATCTGATTCTTATTACTCTCTAGTTTTAATGAACTTAAATTTAATTCAAAATTATTAATTATATATTCTATTATATCTTGATATTTCATACTGTATTCTAATATTTCTGTATTCATATTAAAATGATTAATTTCTCCATTTTTATCTTTACAATTTTCATATAAAAACAATTTATATGAAATATAATTAAATTTTATTTTATCTAATATACTTTTCAATGTCTTAATAATATCATTTTTTTTAGAATCATTTATTATAGTTTTAACAGAAGATAAAATATGATTGAAATTTTCTTTTTTAACGACATTTCTATTCCAATGCAGAGGAGGATTATTTATAATTCTTATATATTCAAAAAGATTATAATAAGTTAAAAAATTATAAATTAAAAGTTCTTTTGATAATTCTATTTTCTCTTCTCCTAATGTATATGTAGAGTTATTTATATTATTTTTAAAAAACTGTTCTATTTCTTTTAATTCTTTTTCATCATTAGTAATATTTACAAAAAAGTCTGTTAAATCAAGTTCAATAAGCATACTATCAAAAATGAAGTCTTCATTAATAAATTTAAAAATATCAATATTATCTTTTAATAAAAATGAGAATTTTTTATCAAAATTAGGTTCTTCATTATTTTCAGAGTTTGCACTACCATTATAAAATGATTCATAATGGCTATTTTTTAAACCATTATTTCCATCTGTAAAGTCTGATAGTCCATTCGTAAAAAATGTTAGCCAAAATAACTTATCGTGATTTATGAAATTTTCTTCATAAATTTCAATATTACTGAGATTGATAATATTTTCTGAATTGAATGACTTAAATGAGTCTGCTCCATAAGTAAAACTATAATTATAAGGAATATACAATTTATTTTTATTTTTAAAAATAATTATAACTTTATTCATTTCTAAATCTTCTTCTAATTGTTCAAACCTAAATAATGTAAGTATCTCTAAAACCCTACTCTTCCCACTACCATTCTTCCCCACAATAGCCGTCACATTAATATTATCACCAAAAAAGTTTTCTATATAATCATCATTTTCATCTATCGTGAGTTCATTTGTATCTTTATTATAATCACAAGTAAATTTAGGCGAGAAGTTAAACCCCTGCTTATGAATATTTTTATAATCTTCTACCCATAAATATACTAATTCCATAATTTAATTTTCCACATACTGAAAATAAAAATCATTGGCACTTATTGTCTCTATCTCTGAATTTTTGAAACCTTTTTTATCATTTGTGATGATTAAATCAGATTGATATTCTTTTGCACAAAAATATTGTACGGCATCTTCAAAATCTTTAAAATTTGAGTTTAGAGCTAATGAGAGTAATCTATCTGTAGCAGAGATGATTGTATATTCGTCTAAGATTACTTGTATATGTTGTTTTGCTATATCAAAATTATAATCTTTTTGTACATAATAGTGTATATTGATAATGGATATATCATTTAAGATAATATCAAAACCTCTATCTTCTAAAAAAGATAAAACTTTTTTTGATATATTGTTATCTCTATTTAAAATAGCATTTAAAAAAATATTGGTATCAATATAAATTTTTAAACTCATTTAAATATCTTTAGATAAAAAGTATCGTTCTTTGGCTTCATTTATAAATAATTTCTTGTCTTCATCTGAAATTAAATTACCTAATGACTCTATAGCATTTTGAATTTTAAGTGATTTTTCTCTATTGATTACTCTTGCCATTCTTATTTTTTTATCCAAAGAGTCAGAGAGAAGTTTTTTATCTTTAAGTATAAATTTGTTTTTGATATATCTCTTGAACTCTTGTTTAATAATCTCTAATCCATTCTCTTTTATGGCTTGTATCATAATAGGGTCATCATCAAATTGTAGTATTGTCATCTTTTACCTTTTTATAAAAATTAAAACTCTTAGAAAATTATAGCATACTTAAAGCTTCAAAAAGTTATCTAACATCTCGTGACCATACTCACTCATTATAGACTCTGGATGAAACTGTACTCCATATATTTGCTTGTTTTTGATGTGCAAAGACATAATCTCATTATCATCTTTGCTGTGAGATGTTACTACTATAGAGTCAGGAAGATTGTCCTTTTTGACAGTCAAAGAGTGATAACGAGTTGCTCTAAATTCGTGAGGTAATTCTCTAAATATCGGTGTCTCTTTGTCTATTACTATCTGTGAAGTCTTGCCGTGCATCATATTTTTGGCTCTGATTACCTCACCACCAAAAGCTTGGGCTATACTCTGATGTCCTAGACAGATACCAAAAATTGGCGTAGTGTCTTGAAACTCTTTGATGACTCCAAGCGTCACACCTGCATCATCTGGAGTAGCAGGACCAGGGGAGAGTATGATTTTGCTAGGATTGAGAGCTTTTATCTCCTCTATACTCATCTCATCATTTCGGATTACTTTCAAATCTGCACCCAATTCTCTACAATACTGCACTATATTATATGTAAAACTATCGTAATTATCTATCATCAAGACCATATTAATTTCCTATTTAACTATCAAATTTTTGTTATTATATCTATTTAAGCCTCAAAAAGAGACCTGCTTCTATATGAGTTGTATGTGGAAACTGGTCAAATATCGCTCCATCTACTACTTCGTGCGTCTGTGTAAGTTGTTCCAAATCTCTGGCTAATGTTTCAGGATTACACGATATATATATTATATGTTCTATCGTTGATATAAGTGCTATCGTATCACTATCTAGCCCTGCTCGTGGAGGATCGACTAATACTGTTGAGAAGTTGTATGAGTCTAAATCTATATCTTTGAGCCTTTTGAACTCTCTCTTTTTGTGAAGTGCTTCACTCATCTCTTTTGAGGAGAGTCTGATAAAAGAGATATTTTCTCTATTGTTGAGAGTAGAGTTTTCACTTGCTGATTGTATAGAGCGTTTACTTACTTCCGTGGCTAAAACTTTATCAAAATATCTTGATAAGGGAATAGTAAAATTACCCAAACCACAATAAGACTCCAAAAAGTCTCCATATCCCACTTTTTTGGCTTGACTTCTTGCCCAATCTATCATTTTGACATTTACACTAGGATTTGGTTGGGTGAAACCTCCGTCGTGTTGTTTGTAAATAAATTCTTCTTTATCTATATAGAGTTTTTCTATCACAAAATCATCAGATAATACTACTTTTTGTTTGCGACTTCTTCCTATTATTTTACAATTTAGCTTCTCTTCAATTAGTTTAGCTTCAATTATCCAAATATCGTCTAGTTTTCTATGATAAAGCAAAGTAATAATCACTTCATCTGTGGTTGTAGCCAAAAATTCTACAGAAAAGAGACGGTTTTTGAGAACATCAACAGAGCTATTAATTATCTCCAAAAGCTTCCACATTCTGCTTTCTATACTCTCTATAACTTTGGGACACTCTGTTATATTGATAGCACCTTTTTTGGTGATACTTCCCATTGCATAATCACATACATCGCCATTGTGCCAAATCCGAAACTCACCTCTGGCTCTATAGTGACTACTAGGAGAGTCAAAAACTACTAACTCTTGGGGATAAAAATCAGATAGAAGTGACTCTACCCTACCCTTTTTTTCTGTAAGCTGTTGGCTATATGCTATATCAAAAAGTCCACACGAACCACACTCTCCAAAATGTTTGCATACCATCTAACGATTACCCATGATAATTCGGACTCTCTTTTGTGATTGTTACATCGTGGACATGACTCTCTTTGAGTCCTGCACTAGTAATCTCTACAAATTCAGCTTTCTCCCAAAATACTTTGATAGATTTAGAACCACAATATCCCATAGAACTTCGTAAACCTCCTATCATTTGGTGGATTACTTCTGAGATGTGTCCTCTATATGGTACTCGTCCTTCTATTCCCTCAGGTACAAGTTTATCTGCAGCCGTTCCCTCTTGGAAATATCTATCTGTACTTCCTTTGCTCATCGCTCCGATACTTCCCATTCCTCTATACTCTTTAAACTGTCTTCCGTTAAATAGTATCATCTCTCCTGGAGCTTCGTAAGTCCCTGCTAACGCTGAACCTAACATTACACAACTTGCACCCACAGCAAGAGCTTTGGCTACATCTCCTGAGTATTTGATACCACCATCGGCTATCACAGGCACACCTAATGGATTGGCAAAAAGAGCCACTTCATCAATAGCAGACATCTGTGGTACACCAACACCTGCAACTATTCTTGTCGTACAGATAGACCCTGGTCCGATACCAACTTTGACACCATCTGCCCCTGCTTCAATCAAATCTTTTGCTGCTTCTGCTGTAGCAATGTTTCCTGCTACGACATCTACATCTAGCTCTGATTTAATAAGCTTAACTGTATCAATTATCCCTTGTGAGTGACCATGAGCAGAGTCAAGAACTATCACATCAACTCCTGCTTTAACAAGTGCTTTGGCTCTATCTAACTGCCCTACCCCAATAGCTCCTGCTACTCTCAATCGTCCAAACTCATCTTTATTGGCATTTGGAAACTGTATCTTTTTTTCAATATCTTTGATAGTTATAAGACCAATAAGTCTATTTTCATCATCAATAATAGGAAGTTTTTCTATTTTGTGTTTTTGAAGCACTTTAGCAGCCTCTTCGAGAGTTGTACCCTTTCTGGCTGTTATAAGTGGTGCAGGGGTCATTGTATCACAGATTTTGAGGCTCATATCAGTCACAAAACGCATATCACGATTTGTAATAATCCCTAGAAGTTTTTTATCCTCATCTACAACAGGAACACCTGAGATATGATACTCAGACATAAGTGCTTCTGCTGCACCCACATTAGCATCTTTGGTGATAAATATAGGGTCTATAATAATACCACTCTCACTCTTCTTGACCTTTTTTACCTGTAAAGCTTGAGCATCTATATCCATATTTTTGTGGATTACACCGATACCACCGAGTCTTGCCATAGCGATAGCAGACTTAAACTCTGTAACTGTATCCATAGCAGCCGATACAATAGGTACATTTAGAGTCACATTTTTACTAAATCTACTATTGATAGAGACCTCTTTGGGAAGGACTGTTGAGTGTTTTGGTACTAATAATACATCTTCAAATGTTAAAGCTTTTTTTCTAATTCTCATAATAATCCTTTATAATTATATCTATATTTATCTACTGATGTTACGCAATTTGTAGGTTTGGCACTGCCAAACACTTAAAAACTTAATATATTATATCAATTGCTATGCTTTAGCTATCGTTTGGTGATACCAAACCTACAAAACATCAAATTTTTTCTAAACTGCGTAAGGTCAGTTATCTATTGTATTTAACAGCTTTTTCCATACTTATAGCTCCATCAAAAAGAACTTTCTCATCAAAGGCTTTAGCGATAAGTTGTAACCCAATGGGCATACCCTCACCATCTTTGGCTACAGGCATAGAGATAGCAGGGAGACCTGCAAGGTTAATGGCTATGGTAAACATATCACTCTTATACATCTCTAGTGGGTCACTAGATGCTCCTATTTTGGGTGCTACAGAAGGTGCTACAGGAGAGAGTATCAAATCAGCCTCTTCAAAAATAGCATTAAACTCATCTCTAATAAGGTGTCGTACCTTTTGAGCTTTGACATAATAAGCATCATAATACCCAGAAGATAGTACAAAGTTACCTAGTAAAATTCGTCTCTTAACCTCTTCACCAAAACCTTCACTTCGAGTATTATAAAATAGCTCTTGGGTATTTTTGGATTCTGCTCTGCTTCCATATCTCACACCATCAAATCTAGCTAAGTTAGTAGCAGCCTCTGCTGTAGCCAAAATATAATAAGTAGCAATATCATATTTGGTATTTTGCATATTTTTATGCACTATCGTATGTCCTGCCTCTTTGAGAGATTGAATAGTATCAGAGTATGCTTTTTGAATATCCTCATCGGCTTCACTAATATAGTTATCTATCACAGCGATAGTAAGTTTGGCATCAGGGTTGAGATTGTTGGCAATATCTTCTATCTCAAAATCAGCAGAAGTAGAATCTCTATCATCGTGACCTTTTATCGAATCATACAAAATAGCACAATCTTCTACTGTTTGAGTAATTGGTCCAATTTGGTCAAGGCTAGAGGCGTAAGAAGCCAAACCAAAACGGCTAACTCTTCCATAAGTAGGCTTCAATCCAACCACACCACAATATGCTGCAGGTTGGCGAATAGAACCACCTGTATCAGAACCCAATGCTGCTATAGCCAAACCACCTGCAACAGCAGCAGCCGAACCACCCGAACTTCCTCCTGGGACTCTATCTATGCCGTGAGGATTTTTGGTCACACCATAAAATGAACTCTCAGTAGTTGAGCCCATAGCGAACTCATCCATATTAGCTCTACCAAATGCCATCATACCTTTGGATTTGAGATTAATAATCGCAGTAGCTTCATAAGGGGCTATATACCCTTGAAGTATCTTTGAACCTGATGTAACAGACCAATCTTTGACTTGGATATTATCCTTGATAAGGATAGGAACACCCTCGCCAGAACTCTCAAATCCAATATAAGCATTTAGTCCAGATGCCTTTGCCTTAGCTTCTAGCTCAACTCTAAGCTCAGCCATCTCTTCATTTGATTTTGTTAATGCTTCTTTGAGTGTAATCACAGTATCTCCTAAGATTTTGAATAAATAGATTTTTGGTGATTATATCCAAAAGTTGATTTGGGTAGTATTAGGTATCCCTATCATATCTATAAAATTCTCACTATTTTCAAGGTAATAGATAAATTCTTTATGCTAAAATAACGCTAAATACACAAGGATTTTTTTATGATACGAGTTTTGAAAGCTTTTTTTAAATATTTTTTTCTCATTTTACTACCATTAGTAACTATTTGGGCAACCTACTTTTTTCTCTATGGTAACTTCCACAAAGTAGATAATGATGTCTATCGTTCAGCACAACTTTTCTCTTTTAATATGCCCTATTATACAAAAAAAAATGGCATCAAATCTATACTAAACTTACGAGGTAAAAATGATAAAAAGTGGTATCACGAAGAGATAAAATTTGCACAAGAGAATAATCTAACACACTATAATTATGGTATTCCAGATAGAAGAGTTATATCCAAAAAGCAGATGAATGAGATAGTAGAAATTATCAAAAATGCACCCAAACCGATACTAATCCACTGTAAAATGGGTGCTGATAGAACATCTCTAGCAGTGGCTCTCTATTTACACGCTATCAAAAAAGATAAAAATCCCCACAGAGAAATATCTCTACTCTACGGACACTTCCCATGGCTAGGCTCAAAAACAGGAGCTATGGACAAGAGTTTTGAAGTGTTCATTGGTAATTAACAATTAATCTGTTAAAATAGTTATTAACAATTAACAAAATGGATATAAAATGTTAGATAACTTACGAAAACTAGAAAAAAGAATATTAAGAGAGATTTCATCTGAGTATAAAAGATATTTATTTAAAGAGATTGATTTCAACTCACAGATGATAGGTGTAGTAGGAGCGAGAGGTGTGGGGAAGACTACACTTCTACTACAACATCTAAAAGAGTTAAAGAGAAGTTATGAACCATATAAATCTCTCTATTTCTCTTATGATTATCCTACCAATGTAGGTATAAATCTTATCAATTTAGCAGAAGAGTTTGTTAAAATTGGAGGAGAGTATCTTATGATAGATGAGATACATAAATACTCTGATTTTGCACTAGATTTAAAAGCTATTTATGATTTTTATCCTAGACTAAAAGTGATTTTTACAGGCTCTTGTGCCACTTCTATATATAATTCACAAGCTGATTTGAGTAGAAGAGTGGTTTTATATTATATGAATGGACTATCTTATAGAGAGTTTTTGGAGTTAAAATCTAATATAAAATTACCCTCTTTTAATTTAGATGAGATATTAAAAAATAACATAGATATAGTTGATAAGTTAGAAGATAAGATTTTGCCACTTGAACACTTTGAGGAGTATTTGACTTTTGGATATTATCCTTTTTATTTTAAAGATAAAAATCAATACCTAAGACAACTCAATGCTGTAATAAATCAAACTATTGATATTGATTTGGTCAATCTAGGACTTGTCAAACAGAGCTTTACCAATAAACTCAAAAAACTACTTATAGTGATAAGTGAGTCCAATCCGTTTGAGCTAAATATCACCAAAGTCTCTGCCAATATAGAGGTAAGCAGAAATACACTCTATAGCTATATCTATCATTTGGATAGAGGAGGACTATTAAATATAATTGGTAGTAGTAAAAAAGGCATCTCCAAACTAAGTAAACCAGAGAAGCTATATCTCAATAATACAAATATATTTTACTCTTTTGTAAGTGAGTCAAAAATAGGAACGATACGAGAGACTTTTTTTGTATCAATGTTAAAACATATACATACGATAGAGATAGCTGATAAAGGAGATTTTTTGATTGATAACAAGTATAGCTTTGAAGTAGGTGGAGAGAATAAGAAATTTAATCAGATAAAAGATATAGAGAACTCCTATCTAGTAATAGATACAGACTCCACACAAAACCCAAATAAAATACCACTTTGGTTATTTGGATTTTTGTATTAGAGTAAAAATTCTAATGTAGGACTTCCATTTATTACTTACATCCAAGGAATACGAGGTATTCTACCTAACTTAGAATTTTTACAATACCAACCCCAACCTTTTTTGAGCCAGTGTCCTATGATTGGTAGTGGTATCATTTTGGCTGTGGTGTCGCTTCTATATACAAATCCTGCTCCATCTCCTGTATCCATTACACATAAGATATTTATATGCTCTGCATAACTCTTTTTCCCATCTTCACCGTGTGCTTTTTGTGAGATATTATAAGCTGTATTTCTTGCCATTACCTCAGCTACATGACCTTGTTTGGCTCTCCACGATGCACCTAGAAGTGAAGCACTATCTCCGATAACGAATATATCTTCAAAACAATCAACTTCATTGTATTCATTTGTAACTACAAATCCTGCTTCACTTAGTGGTAGTCCTGACTCTCTCAAGATATGGTGACCTGTTCCTGCTGAGATGAACATAGTCAAATCACTCTCTATATTTGTACCATCTTCAAACTCTACAGTTGAGGATGTAAAGTTTGTAATTTTTGTACCTATTTTTTTGTGGATATTTTTCATACTAAACATCTTATCCATCATAGCCATAGCTTTTTCACCCATTTTTTGACCAGGTTTCGCCATTGGTGCAAAAAATGTAAGCTCAAACTTATCTCTTACATTTCTCTTTTTGAGATAGTTATGAACATTAAAAAGTACCTCAAATGCTGGACCTCCTCGCACGGCTGATGTATCTTTTGGATTACCACCAAAGCCCATTGCGATTTTGCCCTCGCCTTTAGTAATGAGTTCGTCTAGTCTATTATAAAGCTCTGTAGCCTCTTCTGGTTTGCCACATATTGAGAGAGTATTTTCTATACCTTTAAATGGGAGTTTATCTTGACCTAATGCTACCACTATATAGTCATAACCACTTAATACTCTTTTACTCTCCAATATCACTTCTCTTTTTTCAGCATCAAAGCTTATGACTCCATCAACTATTACCTCAAATCCGTGTACTTTTTTCAAATCTTCAAGTGGAATACTTGTTTTTTCTCTTGTTGTTCCACCTGTTGGTATCCATATTGAAGTTGGATAGATATAAAAATAGTCTCTATCACTCACAAGTGTCACATCAAAATTATCTTTTCGCAAGTATATCGCTGATTCTAAACCTGCAAATCCTCCACCCAATATCAATACTTTTGCCATTATTTTCTCCTAATACTTAAATATACCTGTTTTATTTTGGTCTGCTACTGTATCTGATACAGAAGTTTGGGATACCCATACCCCATAAGCCACTGCTATCACAACTCCTACTATAATTATCAACCATACAGTTTTTCGTTTCTCTGGAGTCTCATTTCCATCATAATCTTCTATACTTTCAAGGGTTGGTTCACTGTTTTCTAATTTCATAATTTTCTCCTTATTTTTTACTAAATCTTTTTTATTTCTTCACTAAATCTATTCTTGGATAGATAAACACAGCACTTCTATCAATGATAATATTCTCTTTATCATCCACGGCATACGCTTTAATTGCTACAGGAATAGCTACATCTTTTCTTGTATTATTTGCTAACTCTTCACTAGTCTCTAATACAACAATAATTTTCTCTTTTTTACCAGCTTTGACTATAAACTCTTTTTTAGGTCTTATGATTTTGATTTTGTCATTTCCTACAATCTCAAAGAAATAAGTATGGTCTTTTTTGTCTGTATTTGCAAACATAAAGAGGTAATCATTTCGTACCACTCCACCATCCATCACTTTGTAGAGTCTTGACGCTTTATTTATATCCAAAAGCATATTCTCTTTTTTACTTCCCATCCAAAATAGAGATACCAATACTATCATAAGAACTACAGCATAAGCGATAACTTTACCTCTAAAGTAATCTGTTTTACCCTCATACTTCACAGCCTCTCTCTCACTTGACCATCTCACAAGAGACTCTTTGCCCTCTGCTGCCATAACAGTTGTACAAGCATCCACACACTCAAGACAGTTGATACACTCTAATTGAAGACCTTTTCTAATATCAATATGAGTAGGACATACAGTTACACAACTCTCACAAGTGTTACACTCAGCCGTACTATCAAAAGCTAAAAGCTCTTTTTTCTTATCAAATTTTTTCTCTCTATCATACCCTTTACCCTGATAAATATCTCCACCTCTTTTTGGGTCATAGATAGCCATAATAGTATCATCATCATAAAGAACTGATTGAACACGGCTATATGGGCAGATATATACACAAAAATTCTCTTTGATAAATACCACATCAAGGATAATAAAGAGAGCAATTCCAATAAGTGTACCAAATAAGAATGTATGCTCCATAGGATTTGCCATATACTTAAAGAAATCTTCAGGAGGAACAAAGAACCACAAGAAGTCAGCAGATGCGATAAATGCAATTACAGACCACAATAAAATAGCGATAAGACTCTTGACCTTATTCTCCATTAAACTCATATCTGGGTCTTGCTGTTTATTTTTAATTCGTTTTCTTAGCCCCAATAGTTTCGTCTCAATACCATCTCTATAGATAACTCTAAAGATAGTCTGAGGACAAGCCCAACCACACCAAGCCCTACCACCTACAGCCGTTACAGCAAAAATACCCAAAAAGAGTAACATAAGCAAAAATGGCATAAGATAAAGCTCTTGCATATCAAAAGCAACTCCCCCTAAGTGAAGCTTACTTTGGTCAAAACTAAGTAAAAATAGGTGATTACCATCAATAGTAATAAAAGGGATAGCTAATGCTGTAACAGTAGCCATCACATAAGCCCAATATCTCATAATACGATAAGGTATCCTACCTTTTAAATATTCTTTCCCTCTTATAATCTTACTTTTCTTCTCACTCATCGTCTCTTTTTCTTCTATTATCTCTTCCATATTACAATACCTTTAATCTATTTTTTTTATCTTCTTCAAATGGACAAATAAGTAAAACATTGTCCAATCCACTTGTCTGGGTGTGTTGAGCATTCTCTATCCAATCAGCAGATAAAAGCTCTCTCAACCCTCGTGATTCGATATAATCTTTGAGCGAACTCCTACTAACACTAAGCTCTCTAGCGATAGCACTAACACTCATTTTGTCATTCAATAGCGTTATTATCTGACCCTTATACTTATCAAACTTAGAGTTTGACCTACTACCTTTGGGTCTGCCTATATGAGTGCTTTTCTGTTTCTCTACCTCACTCAATTCATTAAGTAGAGGAAAAACCTCCACCATATTTGTATCTCTATTGAGCAAAATATTAGAGTTGGCTATCCAAACATCAATACCCCTACTCAACATACAATTAATTACCTTTATAAGTTCTGTAACTCTATCACTAAAAATAGATAGAGATGAGATAATAACACTATCCCCCATCTGCATAGATTGCAAAAAACTCTCAAACTCTTTTCTCTCATCAATAGGTAAGTTTTTAGTAGCATACTCAACCACTTCCTTATCTATCTTCAAACCTCTATTTAAAGCAAAAGAGAGAATATCTTGTTGCTGTTCTATAAGATTTGATAGAGTAGGTATCTGCCGTGCATAAGTATAAATCATCTATCTCCTTTAGCAAAGTTTGTCATATAATACTACTTTTGGTGCTTAAAGTCAAGAGTTATTATAGTTTTTTCGTCAATTTTTATAGAATTAAACCAAAAAAGTAAATTAAATATTATAAAATAAGTAAACATTTATATTTATTAAGTTATAATATTTGTAGAAAGTATAAGAGAACCTTGCAATTTGCATAGTGTATCGCTATGTCTGTATAGAGTCTAACAATGCGAGATTAACCTCTTCTTTACTATTACAAATAGGATACTATCGGTACCTATTTCGTAGTAGTCTTGTAAAGACAAATAGGGTACGATAGTATCCTATTTGTGTCGAGTTGAAGAGGCTAATATCTGAATGAACGAAGACTCTTATACTTTTTCTCCTAAATACTTTTAAAACTATCAACAAAAATAAACTTAACTGGGATTAATATTATGTCAGAACAAAAAATGAGTCGTCAAGAGCTTTATGACGAGATAAAAAAAAGTTCAAAAGATGCGTTTATACTCAAAGAGATGAAGCGACTAGGGTTTTGGGATAGCACTAAACCTAAAGTAGCTTCTGAGATTATAGAACGCAAAGTAGAGCTACAAAAAGAGTTATCTAAACTATCTACCAAAATCAAAGACCCCCAAAAAGCCCTCAAAGAGATACACCAAAAAAGAATGAAAGAGGCACTAGAGAGGCGAGAAGAGACAAAGCAGAAAAACGAAGAGAAGCAAGAGCAGAAAGTCAAAAAGAGAGAGCTAAAAAAAGAGAACACTATAGGCTTTTTGGGAAAAGAGTTTGTGGGTGACCTCAAAAAAAATGAATATAATGAAGAGCTACTCACTCAAAATGGGCTATTTATAATAGAAGATGCCAAAGATTTAGCAAATAAGATGGGTATAAATCTAAAAGATTTGAGATTTTTGACTTATACCCAAAAGCTCTCACCCAAAAAGAACTATATCTCTTTTAAAATAGCCAAAAAGAGTGGAGGATATAGAAACATATCAGCACCCAAACCCAAACTAAAAAAACTTCAATACTGGATACTTGAAAATATCTTAAATAAAATTGAGATTAGTGAAGAGGCTCATGGATTTGTCAAAGAACGAGGTATAATCTCAAATGCTTCACCTCACATCCAAAAATCTGTTGTTATTAATTGTGATTTAGAAAACTTCTTTCCAACTGTTAGTTTTCCACGGATTAGAGGGCTTTTTGTGAGTCTAGGATACTCGTGGGAAATCTCTACACTTTTGGCGATGATTACAAGTGAAGCAGAGAGCAAAGAGGTAGAGTTAGATGGAGAGAAACTCTATCTATATACAGGACAACGGTATCTACCACAAGGCTCACCTGCAAGTCCTATGATTACCAACATCATCTGTCGTAAATTAGATAATAGAATGAGAGGAATATCTAAATCATTGGAGTTTGTATATAGTCGTTATGCTGATGATATGACATTTTCAGCAGATAGCTACGATAATATAAATAAGATGCTCTTTTGGATAAAAGGTATTACCTCAGAGGAGGGTTTTATCCTCCATCCCAAAAAGACTCGTATTATGAAAAAGGGTGTACGACAAGAGGTAACAGGGGTGGTTGTCAATGAAAAACTCTCTATTAATAGAAAAGAGTTAAAGAAGTTTAGAGCTTTGTTATATCAGATAGAACAGACTGGGCTAGAGGGTAAATCGTGGCACGGTAAGAGTGAAAATCTGATGTTATCTATTTGGGGATATGCTAACTTTATTAATATGGTAGATAGTGTTAAGGGTGAGAAATATATAAGACAACTTAGAGAGATTATGAAAAAATACCCTCTATATGGTGAAGCTATAGAGCAAGATATAGAAGAGGTAACTGTGCCAAATGAAGTAGTAAAAACATCATTTATAGATACTATCTTAAATATGTTTAGAAAGTAGGAGGAGAGATTATGAAAACAGTCAAACAGACACTATTACACTTCCAACAAGCCAACTCCAATAAAGTATATAATGTATATCTAATAGAGGTGAGTGATGGTTTATATCTTGTTAATTTTGAGTATGGACGGTATGGAGGTAAGCTCAAAGAGGGGACAAAAACAGCTTCCCCTGTAGAACTTACCAAAGCTCAAAAGCTCTATGATACACTCGTATCATCTAAAGTCACAAAAAACTATAAGATAGAGTTAGGGTATAACCCTGCTACTAAAACTGAGAAAAAGGGAAGAGATAGTTTAAATTCACAGGAGTATAAAAGCTTCATAATATCCAAACTCCAAAAAGCCGTTGATACAAAAGAAAAAATAGTAGATAACTACCATCTATCAAAGCTAATCTATAGAGCAGGGGATTTAAAGATAGAAGAGGCAAAACGAATTATTCTCTCTATCTACGATTTGGAATTAGATAACACAAACGCATATTATTATTCGCTTGTATGGGCATTGGGTAGATTTAGAGATAGCTCTTTAGCTCCTACTATAGAATCCCTTCGAGAAAAGTTAGAAGACTCCTCACACTATATAGTCAATGAAGCACTATTATCACTTCCTAATAGTAAAGATATGGAGAGTATCAAAAATATAGAACTCAATGAAAAATGTAATACACTTGATAAAATCAAAACACTCTCTGAGCATATATATACAACGAATAAAAAATCTATATCAGAAGAGTATTGGGATGAGAGAGAGGTATTAGAAAAAGAGTTAAAAGAGCTTTTTCCAATAGCAGAAGAGGTATATCTAAAGCTATATATACTCTCTCTAGTAGATAGTGACTACAGAGATATGTTTATTGAGGTTATCCCATATCTACCTATTACCAAACCTAACTTCTATCTCTTTAGAAGACTCTATAAGATAGCAGAGTTTCGAGATGATTATGAGGTATTAGCAGAGTTAGTTACTAGATTAGAATCTATAAAGATGGCGTGTTATCAGACATTTAATTGGGATGGTTGGGATGGTACAGGCGATTATCCTTCTTCTCCTAGTGTAGGCTGTTCAAGACTCTATTTCAAAAAAAGAAGCTTCCGTTATCTTAAATCTTTGGCACAAAATGATGAGAGTGGTTATCTTGAATTTGCTAAATATCTTTTGATTAGTATGAATAGTTATCCAACGCAGTTTGATGCTTTTACTACAGAGTCTTATGATGACAATTGGAATTTAAAAAAGAAAAACTATGACAAATTTGCTGTACATTTGACTCTAATGTATATACTCTATAAAGAGAGTGGTAGATATATGATAGCACCTAGCAAAAAGTTATGGGAGATAGCTAATAAGAGTATAAAAGAGAAACACAATACCCAAGCACACACAGAGTTATGGGATAAAAATCCACAAGTGGCACTAGAGATTTTATCCAAAAGTAGCGTTGAAGAGATACAGATTTTTGCTTTTGATATAGTTCAAAAGCATCCATCAGTGATAGAAAATGCACCACTAGAGATGCTATTACCGATGATAAATCTCAAATATCTTAAAGCTAGAAAATTCTTTTTTGAACTTCTAAAAAAACGATATACAAAAAGCAAAGAGGTAGCGATACTAGAAGCATTTTTATTTAGTCATAATAATACAATAGCCAATTATTCATTGGATATTATCGCTAAAAATAGAGATATATTATATATTCCAAATATTATCTCAAAAGCGATTTTGACTATGCCAAAAGCTAGATTTGATAGACTACTTAATATACTTAAAGATATGGATAAATTGGAGAGTATCGTAGATGATATAGTATCTTTAAGTATAAATCAAACATTAGATGAGACTATTCAAAAGAGGCTATTTGAGACTCTAAAAGCTCTTAATAGTCATCTCAATATTGGTCACTTTGAGAAGATGTTAGAGAGAGAAGAGTTAAATTATTCTCATATATTAGTAGGACAGTTGCTTAGGAGTAGATTGTTTGAGCATATAGATATTCCTCTCTCCATTAAAGAGCAGATAGCACGATATGAAAACCCTGAGATGTTGGCAACGACACTCTATCTATTGGGTAGATTAGATGCACAAGAGCTTATGAACTCTTATGAGATACTATTATCATTTCTCTACAGTACAGACAAAGTCGTAAGCTTGGAAGCGAGTAAAATTATAATCTCTCTAGGGAGTCAAAAACAAGAGTATGCCAAAGTATTTTTAGTTGAAATTATAGAACGCTCATTTACTTCAACTCCTGAGCCGATATATAACTATATTTTGAAGAGTTTTAAAGCTCTTAAATTAGCGTATAAAGAGATAAATAACAATCAAGTATATAGACTTCTTATCGCCAAAAGTAAAATGGCTCTTGATATTGGGACGATACTTCTCTCTTCTCAAACAGCCAAAAGTTTCTCTGTAACACAATGGGCAAGATTAGCCAAAAATCCAAATAAAAAGGTGAGAAAATGGGCTTATGGAGCTTATACTAAAAATATAGATACCGTGGTAGAGGCTATGCCAAAATCACTTATGATATTTGATACATCTTGGGAAGATACAAGAGCTTTTGCTTGTGAATATTTTGAAAAATTTGAGCCTTTGAGTGATAGTGATATAGTGATTATCGCAGATAGTAACTATGATGATGTCCAACTCTTTGCCAAAAAGATAATAGAAGAGAGAGAGATTGATAGTGAGGGTATTTTATTTAAACTATCCCAACATCCTGCCGTGCGTGTCCAAAACTTCGTGGTAGACTTGATGATGGGTGGAATATCCAAATCTAATATACTCAATATGGAGAGGTTTTTTAATACAGTATTACATAGTGTAAACAAAAATAGAGTAGCCAAACAAAGAGTAATAGAGATACTAAATAGCCATATAAAAGATAGAGAAATAGCACAGATGTATGCAAGATTAGCTTCAAATCACTCAGCTTCTATGGTATGGGCAGATAAATCATCTTATGTAGAGGCTATGGTAGAGATACGAGAACTTTATGATGATATATCCTTGCCGATAGAGATACAAGAGAACGAGCTAAAAGAGATAGCAAAAAAGGAGTTTGATTATGGAGTTTAATTATAAATTTAAAGGCAATTCAACTATTAGCCAAAATCAAAATAGTACCAATATGAGCTTCTCACCAGACCTCAATCGTGAGCCTACATTTTTCGTATCCAAACTAGCAGACTCTATAAACTTCCGAGAAGCTATATCAGCACTGCATAGTGTGGTAGTCTCTGATATGCTATTTAAACCCAAAGACAAGAGTGACTACAAAGCGTGGCTACTCACACAAGAAGAGGGTTGGTTGGCAGAGCTTATCGCAAACAAAGAGAAACATCAAGACTCTTATAATAAAATCCAAAAAGAGCTTAATGATATACGAAGTAGAGAGAACAAAGAACTCAAACCCTATTATGATGCTCAATCAAAATACTTTAACTATCTATATACCAATGATTCTGATAAGTGGTTTGTACTAGACCCAGTAATTACCGTCCATCCTGATGAGGTATTTTTTGAGTGTTTTTCACAAGATGAATCAAGCTATGGCAAATTGAGCTGTTCGTATGATACATTTAAAGATATAGAAGAACACTCTTACGGTACGACCAATATTGATTATTCACAAAATTTATATAGTGAATTTCAAAAAATTAGAGAGTACAAAGATACAAGCTTCCAGATAGACCCTAGTGGTTTTGAAGTAGCTACCGAGCTTAGTGATGAATACAAAGAGGAGAAGATAGATTTACCAGATTCGTGGGTAAGAGGATTTTTGCAGATAAGTTCAGCTATGACTATGGATAAAAGCACATTTACGCTTAGTCCAATAGATATGTATAATCTACTACTTATGTTAAAGCGAAACAGAGAGAAAAAATCACCTCGCTCTTTGCGTTTTTTACTCAAACCAAACAGACCTATAGAGGTGATATTTGAGCCATGGGGCAAAAAGCTAACATTTAGTCGCTCAATCTATGAGGGTAAAAGAGAACAAGAGATAAGGATATGGGGAAGAAGAAGACTCTTTATATTAGAGAGACTTTTACCTATAGCCAAAAGCTTTAAGGTCAGTCTATTAGGTTCAGGAATGCCAAGTTTTTGGGAAGCAGATTTGGGAAATATGAACTTCACTTTAGGCTTAAGTGGATGGTCAGCCAATGACTGGTCAGCATCAGCCAATTTTGATTTAATGTCTCCACGCCAAGATGTCGATAAAGCAACAGCCAAAAGTGTATTTGACGCACTGGGAGAGAACTATGTAGAAGATTCTAGCTCACTCTCAAAAAGACTAGGACTAGACAAATCCATCATAGAGTCTTCACTATCCATATATAGCCAACAGGGAGTAGTGCTTTACGATATGCACAAAGATAAATATAGACTAAGAGAGCTAACAAATGAACCTCTACCAATGGACAAATTACAATTTAGCAACGAAAGAGAAGAGATAGCCTCAAAGATAGTAACAGCACAAGGGGTAACACTAGAAGATACAACCAAAACAGATGAATTAACCACTATAAAAGCCTCTGTAATAGACAAAAGTAGAATATATAATACTATATTAATGATAGATAGAGATATGAAGCTAAAAGATGGAGCATGTCAATGTTATTACTACAAACAAAACGGACTCAAAAAAGGTCCTTGTGAACATATATTAGCAACGCGTGTGGCATGGAGTCGTGGGAGGTAGATAGAGGTTTTTTAATTCCTATAATTTTATGGTTATTCTTATTATTAGATTTAATCAAAAAGATATAATGAAATTAAACCAATAAACCTTAGTCACTTTGACTAAACCCTTGATATATTTACAAAAATAGACTATAATCGCACAAAATTTAATACAACTAGGAAATTAACTATGGCAAAACATCAGTTCCAGACCGAAATCGGACAACTTCTTAAACTTATGACTCACTCTCTCTACTCAAACAAAGAGATATTTATTAGAGAGCTTATATCTAACTCTAGTGATGCTTTGGATAAGTTTAACTACCTTTCACTTACAGATGATACATTTAAAGCAGATGAGTGGAGTGGTAAAATCTTTATCAAACTAGACAAAGATGACAACTCTATAACTATCGGTGACAATGGTCTAGGTATGAATGAAGCTGACCTTATGGATAATCTAGGGACAATCGCAAAATCAGGAACAAAAGCTTTTATGGATAACCTTACAGGTGATGCGAAAAAAGATAGCAACCTTATCGGTCAGTTTGGTGTAGGATTTTACTCTGTATTTATGGTAGCCGAACAAGTTGATGTAATATCCAAAAAAGCAGGAGAAGACCAAGCATATATGTTTTCCACAGATGGTAGTGGAGAGTATGAGGTCAAACCTGTAGTAAAAGAGGAACACGGAACAGTAATTTATATCAAACTCAAAGATGATGAAAAAGAGTTTTTGGATAAGTGGAGAACTCAAGAGGTAGTTAAAAAATATTCTAACCATATCGCATATCCAATTATGCTCAACTTCGCAGAAGAAGAGACAGAGGGCGAGGGTGATGATAAAACTACAAAAATGGTAAACAAAACAGAGCAGATAAATGAAGCTACTGCTCTATGGACACTATCTAAATCAGAACTCAAAAGAGAAGATTATGTAGAGTTTTATAAGACTATCAACCATGGAGATGAT
>JASFZJ010000013.1:0-24697 GCA_045267865.1 Sulfurovum sp.
GCTCTTCCGATCTGGTCAAGTAGCATATTCTCCCTATGATGTATGCATTATTTTTAGAGCAAATAGAGAAAAAAATGGGATAATCTTTATCAATAAAACAGTAAAAGAAGAGGATATAATAGAGCAGATGCCTATATTTAGTCCGAACAGTGACCACCACCACAACATTCACTCTTCTCTTGAGCTTTTAGACTCATTGTAATATTCATATTTTTGCCCTCTTCACTCAATGCAAACTCGTGTTTTTGACAGAAGTTTTCATTCATATCTTTTGTCATAGCTGAGGCCTCTAGTAGGGCATCGTCTTTTGACTCAAATGATTTGTTGTTTTGGTAGCTGCTTCTTTTGAAACATCCACACTCTTTATTTATGCTAATTGTAAACATTGTAATTCCTTTTGGTATAATTTAGTGAGATATTAACAAGAGTTGCTTAATTTTAAGCCTAATTAGGATAAATTTTATCTTATTATCATAAGAAG
Organism: Sulfurovum sp.; assembly: GCA_045267865.1. Taxonomy (GTDB): domain Bacteria; phylum Campylobacterota; class Campylobacteria; order Campylobacterales; family Sulfurovaceae; genus Sulfurovum. Next base: position 482 of record JASFZJ010000013.1, read on the forward strand.
GTGAAGTTATGAGCAGAGATATAGAGCGAGAGAGAGAAATAGAGAGTGTATGTACATATTGTGGTGTGGGTTGTGATATTACAGCCGTTGTGAAAAACAATAAAATACTCAAAATATATGCACAAAAAGATGGTGTGGTATCAGAGGGTAATCTCTGTATTAAGGGTAAGTATGGCTATGATTTTGTTGCTTCGGATAATCGTATTAGAGAGCCTAGAATTAAGAAGTCATTTTTGGATAAAAATCCTGATATAAAAGAGAAATTTGCTTCACAATTGATTGAATTTAATGATGAGTATATGACTTGTGTACTCGATGTGGCTACCTCTATAGCTTCACTAAAGCTAGATAGTATAAAGAGCAAATATGGACGAAAAAGCTTCTGTGCTATCGGTGGGGCTAGGACTTCTTGTGAGAGTGCTTATGCTTTTCAGAAGTTTTGTAGAGAGACTATGGAGTCTCCTCATGTCGATAACTGTGCTAGAGTCTGTCACTCTCCATCGCTTAAAGGGATGAAATATACGATAGGTGAGGGGGCTGCAACGAACCCTTACAATGATATATATGAGACTGAGTTTATGGTGGTTATTGGCTCAAATACTATGGAGGCTCACCCAATTATTGCCAATCGTATGGTGGCAATGGCCAGAAAGCATAATAATCTATGTGTGATAGATGTGCGAGAGACGAAGATGGCTAAGATGGCGAAATATAACGCTATTATCCCTTATGAAGCTAACCTTTTGATACTTAATATGATGGCATTTGTTATCATTGATGAGGAGCTTTATGATGAGAGTTTTATCAATAATCGTACTAAGGGATTTGATGCGTTTAGAGAGGGTATTTTAAACGACCCTTATGCCAATCCTAGCTTCTTTAGAGATATTGAGGGGTATGAGCATCTCTCCAAGATGATACCAAATATCGCTAGAGAGTATGCCGTCAAGAAGTCTATGATATTTTGGGGCTTAGGAATTACTGAACATTTAGATGGCTCTTATGCTGTGATGGCGATTACTCATTTGGCTCTGATGACTGGAAATATCGGGAAAACAGGAGCAGGGCTTATGCCTTTACGAGGACAAAATAATGTTCAAGGTGCGTGTGATATGGGTTGTTTGCCATACTATCTGCCTGATTATCAGACACCAAAAGAGATAGGTCTAATGACTCCTCAACTTATAGATAAAATGATAACAGGAGATATAAAAGCATTGCTAAATATGGGTGAAGATATAACACATATTCACCCCAATATCAATAAGATAGAAAAAGCGATAGAGAATTTAGAATTTATAATGACACAAGAGCTATTTATGACCGATATTGCCAAGAGAGCCGATATCGTTATAGGTGTTAAATCAGCGTATGAGAAGACAGGTGTTTATATAAATGCGATGCGAAGACTCCATCTATCTCAACCTCTTGTAGAGTGTGATTTACCTGATGATTGGGAGGTGCTTAGAGATATGGCACACAAATTGGGTGATGGTGATAATTTCGATTTTAATAGTAGTGAAGATGTATGGAATGAGGTACGAAGAGAAGCTCCAAGAAGATTTTCAGGAGCAGACTACTATAGATTAGCAAGACATAGAAAAAGAGGAATGCAGTGGCCAATATATCACGAAGATACACCGATACTTCACCTATTAGATTTTCGTACAGATGATGGATTGGGTAGATATAGATATAAACAATATGAACCAAGAGGAATGGTACAAGAGATACTAGACAAGAAGTTTTATAATGACTCACTGGAGGGATATTACCTAACCACAGGACGAACACTAGCCCACTATAATAATTCTGCCCAAACAAGAGAGACACAGAGTCTATTGGATAAATATAGCGAAGATATACTCTTAGCTCCTATAGAAGATAAGGGAAGATTAGGAGAGACCGTTATACTAAGCAGTCCGTATGGTAAAAGTGAACCACTAACAGTCAAATATACAGATAAAGTCAAACCAAAAACACTATTTTGTACATTTCACCATGCAAAGAGTCGAATAAATGCCATATTTGGAGATGAGTGTGATGAGCTTATATTAACTGCTAGGTTTAAATCTGTTCGGGTTGAGGTTGTTTTGGTTTGATAAATAAAGCTTTAAACTACTCCGTGCTACTTTCGTTCCCACAATTTTGTGGGAACGAAATGAATATAATTAATTTTTACCCCAAACTCACACTCTGTTGCCCTATCTCTTTATATCTCTTATAATAACTCTCCACAAATTCTCTAATATTCTCTTTAATCGGTAGATATATATTACCCTCTTTTATAGTATATTGTGAGAGATATTTTGAGGCATCTACTTTATCCAAATAGTTTTTGGCTAAATCTCTATACGCCTCTTGATACGCCTCTTTCATAGTATCATATTTGTTATAATCTATCTCTATTTTATCGCTATAACTGATAATTCCACAGCTAAATAAAATATCAAGATGTATTAAACCTTCACAATAATAAGGCAATACTTCACCCACTTCTCGCCATGCCATAAGTCCCACAGCACGAGATACTAAATCATCTACTATATCTTTTTGGAGTTCATCTTTTTCATTGAAGAAAAATGCCATCAATCCACCTGCCGTGGCTTTGAACTCTTCTATGTTTTTAAATGCACCCAAACCATTCATAGCACTCTCTGTATCGGCATCTATCCACAATATATGTCCAAACTCATGCCCTATAGTGGATATATCATATAGCTCTTGCCATAGTTTAGGGCTATTTTTTATCATGCTTTTTTGTTTTTTGACAAACTCCTCACCCATAGTCTCTACACTAAGTCTCATAGTAGGTTTAGCTCTTTTAGACTCCATCACAAAATCAGAATAAGCAAATATTTTTTTACCAAGCTCATTAGAAATCTCTTCATCATTTGGTACAACTTGAGCTGAAAATAGTCCATTAAATTCAGCACCATAATACAAGATAGGCTGACCGATATATAGCTGTGTCTCATCTACTTGTGTAAGGTTTTTATCTATAGTCTTCTCAGCATCACTACCAAACTCTTTTGCCATAGTAGAAGCAAACTTTTTAATATTTTCTCGTGTAGCAGAGCCTTCGTGAAGCTTTGGATTGATAATACGCAAATCCCACTCTAGGGCAACAGCTTTTCGGTAATGGTCTTCATAATACTCCAATGGGTGACCCACTTGCAGAGGTGTCGTGATAGACATCCACGCTCTATCCACAGATGCCCATTTACCAATCAACTCATTTGGCATACTATGAGAAAAAGCCTCTTTAAGTGCTTCAAAATATCTTATCCACTCATCTTTTTGATTATATATCTCATCTTCATGCTGATTAAGAAGAGCGATTAACTGCTCCAAAGCTATAGTAACTTTTTGCACCTCTTTTGGGAATGCTTCTGAGTAAGCCGTACTTTGATACTCTCCATCCTCATCTTTTGTAAGTACAGAGTAACATCTATCACCAACACTTCCATTCGTATCCAAATCAAGAAGATTTTTCGACTGTAACATCTCAAAAACTTTGCTATCATCACCCTCAAACTCCAAATGTAAATCTCTATTGACACCATTGATAATATTATGCGTCCAACTACTCTGCCAAACACTCAAAGTAATCCCCACAAAATGCACACCAAAGATAAGCGAACGATAGAAAGGAGTCAAAAGCTTCTGCTCCTCTACCCAACCGATAAAGCTCTCATGACGAGAGATATGCAACATACTCACAAATCCATAAGCCAACTCTTTTTTGACCAATATCTCCTCATCACTAAACCCTCGTTTTTGAAGCACCTCTCCTAGAGCATCTTCTCGAAGATTTACAATCCGAGTCAAAGAAGCCATCACACTATCATCATCTCTAGGTATATCAATAAGTTTCAAAAAGGCATCTACTAGCAAATCAGCCTTTTCATGACCACCTTTGAGTAGCTCATAATAGCTATTAAGTGAAGCTTGTCTAGTCTGTAACTCATCATATATTACCTGTAAATCCTGCATAAATTTTTGTTTCATATTTTCTCCTTTAGTTTGGATAATGTTTGATGAATTATATCGTTTTTAGATAAGTTATAATTTTCATTAAGTTTCTTAATTTTTTAATATGTTTGGGATTGAAACTAGGGTGTTGAAAAGACACCCTATATAAAGATTAATCTTTCCCCACTTTTTGGATATTTTTATCAAAAAATTCAATTCTATTTTGCCTCATAGTCTTACCAATATGTTTAATTTATTCATGATTTATAATTTCCCTTTAGCTAAATGTACCAGAGGCTTTCTTATAAAATGGGGATTTTATTTTGAGATGGGTATAATCAAGGCTTTTAGTGAAAAGAGTGTACAATAGTTTTTAAAAAGAGAGTTTATATTTGTAATGGAATTATTATTTATACTGTTTCTAGTAATTTTATACTTTGCATTAAAAAAATCCAAAAAAGATGCTTCTATGAATAATAATCAAGATATTGGAAGATATAGTGATGATTTAGTTGAATTTCAAATTTCAACGGGTTTTAAAAATATAGTTAAAACAAAAAATAAAATGTTAGGAGTATGGAAAAAACCTAAAGAGAGTGTTAAAATTGATATTTATACAATTACAAAAGGATTTTTTTATTATGGAGGACAATTAAATGCTCTTAATAAATATGGAACAGAGTCTTCATTAGTAGATGATACTTTACCAATCAAAAGTTCTTTTATAACCTATCAAGATGATAGTTTAGGTTATTGGGCAAAATATAGTGAACTTTCAGCAAAAGGAAGAGGAGCTTATCTTGCATGGCTTTCAAGTGAACGAAATAATCCTGATACACCTATTGGTTATATATTCATATATTTTTATGGTATTGAGAGACGACTTTTAATTGATTTTAATAGAGGTGATGTATCTGATGAAGAGTGTTACTCTCTCTATGTTGAAGTATTGAGATTACTTAATATTTATGGTAAAAATAACTCTTTTTATAGCTATGCAAACAATTTGATTGAGTATTTTACTATTATTGCTCCTCATATAATCTCAATAGAGCATTCATCAATAGGAGGCTCATACTACTCTTTACTATTTAGATATTGTTTAGCCACAGTAGTAAAAAAAGGAGAATCTATTCCTCCTGAACTTGCTCTAGCATGGGTTGAAGGCTATCCAGAGTACAATTTTCGTACACCTGCTCGTCGTTGTCAAAATGAATTTAAGAAATTATTTATGGGTAGGTATATGGAAAAATTTGGTGAGGGGATGAAGGTCAAAGCAAACAAGAGTAAATTTGATACCCATTTTCAACCTGCGAGTAGTTCACTTTTGGGTTTTGAAGCAATTAAGCTAGATTTACCTGACCCAAGTGTTTTAATAGCTCCTCTAAAAAAACTCATTATAATTGCAGATTTATGTAATGATGAACTTAATGTGTATAGTCGTTATATTGGGAAGAAAGGAACATCAAAAAATGATTTATTTGGATTGATTCTACTTCCTAATAAACTTTTTAGTAATTTAGATGGTAATAGTATATTTTCTAAAATAAAAGAGTGGATTCAAAAGAGTATTAATGAAGATAATGGACTGATTACAGTTAAGGATTTTTACTCTAAAATCAATATTCCATTACCACAAAGCATCAATAAAAAAGAAGCTAAATTCATTAGTAATTTAGCTCAAAAAATTAATTTTGGAATAGCTCCAAATTTAAGGTATCATAATATTAAAATTAAAGTAGATGGTATTATAGTATTTTTTAATGAAGAAGATGTCCAATACTTTGAACCATCAGAGATATTTACTCAAACTAGCATCATACTTAGATTAGGAACAATGATTATAAGTGCTACTAATCATATAACCGAAGATGAAATCTCTCTCTTGAAGAAAATTATTGAACAAGGTACAGAGCTATCTATAATTGAAAAGAAATCACTTAATGCTTATCTGTTATGGTTATTAAATACTCCTTCAACGATGAATGGACTAAAAGCAGAATTGAGCAATTTGAGTATGGAAGAGAAAAAATCTATAAGTTATATTTTGATAAATATAGCACTTTTAGATGGTATTATTCACCCATCTAAAAGTAAATTAATAGAGAAACTTTATACTGTCCTAGGATTAGATAAGTCTATGGTAATGAAAGATATACATATTTTATCTTCTAAAAGAATTATTCCCCATCAAAATAAAAAGAAAGGATTTCTTGATGAAGAGATGATAAAAATACATGAAGAAGAGACCAAGGATGCACAAAGTATGCTAGATGAAATTTTTACAGATGATGATGAGGAAGATAATTATTCTATCCAAAGTGATACTAATTTAGATAACAATAGATTGGATAATAAACATCAAGAATTATATGAGGTATTAGTTATGAAAGATGAATGGTCACAAGAAGAGGTTCATCTACTCTGTAGTAAGTATGGATTAATGGTTAATGTAGCAATTGAGACCATAAATGAGTGGGCATATAAATTAGTAGATGCACCTATTATAGATGAAGATGGAAATATTTTTATTGATAGAGAGATAGTAGAAGAAATTTTGGAGTTGAAAGGATAAAATTTGATAGAAAAGCGTATTCGCCTTAAAGAACGAGATACAATTATTCAATCACTAAAAGCAGGAGTAACCCCTAAAATTGGAATACAACATATACAGGTGGGGAGAGTACACGAGGTTAAAGCACTATATCAAGATATACAACGAATATCAGAGGGTGGTTCAGCATTTCGTCTAATTATTGGAGATTATGGTTCAGGTAAAACCTTCTTTTTAAGTGTTATTCGTTCAATTGCATTAAAAGAACAACTTATAACAGTTCATGCTGATTTAGCTCCCGATCGTCGGATTTATGCTTCATCAGGACAAGCAAGAAATCTTTACTCCGAATTGATGCGTAATCTCTCAACAAGAAATAAACCTGATGGTAACGCACTTACTAGTGTTGTTGAGAGATTTATAACTGTAGCAAGACAAGAAGCTGATAGTAATCAAGTTAGTGTCTCCTCCATAATACATAAACGACTATCTTCTTTGACTGAATTGGTTGGTGGATATGACTTTGCAAAGGTAATAGATGCTTATTGGATTGGATATGAAGAAGATGATGATACACTTAAAATGAATGCTATTCGTTGGCTTAGAGCTGAATATAGTACAAAAACTGATGCAAAAAAAGATTTAGGTGTAAGAAGTATTATTTCAGACTCATCTTTCTATGATGCCTTAAAATTAATGAGTCTTTTTGTCCGTCAAGCTGGATATTCAGGTCTTCTAGTTAATCTTGATGAGTTGGTAAATTTATATAAACTTAGTAATACACAAGCTAGAACCTCTAACTATGAACAGATTTTAAGAATTTTAAATGATTGTTTACAAGGAACAGCTGAATATATTGGTTTTTTACTTGGAGGAACACCAGAATTTTTACTAGATTCACGCAAAGGTCTATATAGTTATGAAGCTTTACAATCACGATTAGCTGAAAATAGTTTTGCAAAAAAAGCAGATGTAATGGATTACTCTTCTCCTGCTCTTCATCTAGCCAATCTTACCCCTGAAGAACTTTATATTTTACTTAAAAATCTTCGCCATGTATTTGCAAGTGGTGATACTTCTAAATATTTAGTTCCAGATGAAGCATTAAAAGCGTTTTTATATCATTGTAGTCAAACGATAGGTGAAGCGTATTTTAAAACACCAAGGAATACCATTAAGGCTTTTATTGATATGTTAGCTATCTTAGAACAAAATGAATCAATGACTTGGAATAGTCTTATAGATAGTATTAGTATTCAAAAAGAAGAGCCTAGTGACTTAGAAGAGATAGATGTATCAACTGATAATGGACTAATAGACTTTACTTTATGAGTAATGAATTTCAGCGTCTGCATCCTAAAGTTCAAAAATGGGTTTATAAACAAAAATGGAAAGATTTAAGAGACATACAAAAACAATCTATTGAGCCCATACTTAATGGTCAAAAAGATATTATTATTAGTTCAGCTACGGCATCAGGTAAAACAGAAGCTTTCTTTTTACCTGCTTGTAGTGCTATTGCAGATGAGGTTAATGGATTTGGAATTTTATATATCAGTCCATTAAAAGCATTAATAAATGACCAATATAGACGGCTTGAAGATTTATGTGAAATGCTAGATATGAAAGTAACTCCGTGGCATGGTGATATTTCTCAATCTAAAAAACAATTAGTAAAAAAAAGTCCGTCAGGGATTTTATTAATTACTCCTGAATCACTAGAGTCTCTACTTATTCGTGAATCAGGATGGGTAAAAAAAGCTTTTTCTTCAATCAAATATGTAGTGATAGATGAGTTTCATGCTTTTATTGGGACAGAGAGAGGCTATCAATTGCTCTCTCTTTTAAATCGTTTAGACATATTAGTAAATCATAGTAATCGACCTATTCCTCGTGTTGCATTAAGTGCTACACTTAGTAATTTGGAGCAGATACCTAGTCAATTAAGAGCAAATTCTTCTCTTCCTTGCATAATAATAGAAGATAGTCAAAAAAGTAAATCAACACTTAAAATGAACCTATCTGGCTATATTGAATCTGCTGATAAAACACCTAACAATAAAAAAGAATCTGCACTTTATCAAATTTGTAAAAAACTTTATACTATTTGTCGTGGAGACTCACATCTAATATTTGCAAATAGTCGTGAACGGACAGAAATAGTCTCTGCCCAATTAAGTGATTTTTGTGAAGAAAATATTGTGCCAAATGAGTTTTTCCCTCATCATGGTTCATTGGCAAAAGAGTTAAGGGAAGAGTTAGAGTTGAGATTACAAAAAGAGACTCTACCTACTACAGCTATTTGCACAATGACTTTAGAATTAGGTATTGATATTGGAAAAGTAAATTCTGTTGCTCAAATTACAGCTCCTCATTCAGTATCTAGCCTTCGTCAAAGACTTGGTCGTTCAGGAAGACGAAATTCATCCTCTATTTTGCGTATGTTTATTATTGAAAATGAACTAACAGTAAATTCTAATATTGTTGATAAACTAAGAATAGAACTTCTTCAATCTATAGCTATGCTTCATCTATTAATTTCGAATAAATGGTTTGAACCTGCCGATACAAAACAGTTTCACTTCTCTACTTTTTTACATCAGATATTGGCTATACTCGCTCAATGGGGAGGAGTTCGTGTAAAGCAACTCTATTCAATATTGTGTGAAAGTGGAGTATTTCCTAATATTTCTATTGAACATTTTAAAATACTTCTTATTGATATGGGAGAAAAAAATCTAATTACACAAATATCCAATGGAGAGCTAACTTTAGGTATTGAAGGTGAGAGACTTGTAAATCAATATACCTTTTATGCTGTTTTCAAAACTCCAGAAGAGTATCGACTTATTCATGGAAGTAAAACACTTGGAACATTACCTATTGATTCCTTAATTTTAGAGAATCAAAATATTATTTTTGCAGGACGTAGATGGAAAGTAAAAGATATTGACCCTGAAAAGAAGACAATATACGTTGAAATTACAAAAGGTGGAAAACCTCCTGATTTTGGTGGAGAAGGTATGAATATTCATGACCGTATAAGAGAAGAGATGTTAAGAATTTACAGTAAGGGTGATTATAGAATTTATGTTGATGATAAAGCTATTGACTTTCTTGATGAAGAGGCTAGAAATTTATTTACTGAGGGGCTATACTATTTTAGGCAATTAGAACTTGAAAGAAATTGGATAATACAAGAAGGAAAAGATGTCTATATTTTTTCTTGGATGGGTGATAAAATTGTAAATACGCTAGTTATGATACTTGTTCAAGCCAAATATAAAGCAACAAGACTTGCTGGGATTATAGAGATTGAGAAAGTTGAAATAAATGAAATTATCAATTACTTAAAGAATTTTCTTAAAACAAAACCACCAATCAATAGGGATTTAGCAAAAGATGTTAAAGATAAATATAGAGAAAAATATGATAATTGGCTTCCTAAAAATTTATTAACAGAGGGATATGGGCAGAAAGTATTTGATGTAGAGGCAACAATAAAATGGCTTAGAAGAAAGTTATAAGAGTCAAAAATTATTTAACTTATTTCATATTCTTTTGATAAATAATTATATCTATTTGAAATTTAATAATTTAAAATAAAAAAAGTGCTTTAAATCTCTATATTATGAAGTTTATAAATGGCGGACAGTGAGGGATTCGAACCCTCGGTACCCTTGCAGGTACACACCCTTAGCAGGGGCGCGGATTAAACCAACTCTCCCAACTGTCCAGTAGTTGTTTCGTGAGGAGAATTATAATCAAATAAACTTAAAAAAAGTTTAAGAACTATACTTTTTTGGATACTATCTGATTTCTTCCATTATGTTTGGCTTCATATAGAGCTTTATCTGCTCTCTCTACGATACTATCTACATCATCACCTTCTACTCCATTTGTGATACCAAAACTAGCTGTTTGCTCTCCTATATGTTTAAATTTATGAGTATTTATCATATTGTAAACTCGCTCTATTTTTTTGATACCGTTCTCTATAGAAGTATTTTTGAGTAGTAATAAAAATTCTTCTCCACCCCATCTAGCAAATATATCTTCTTTCCTTATATTACTTTTTATCAAATTAGCAAACTCTTTTAGTACACTATCTCCTGTTAAATGACCATATTTATCATTTACTAGTTTAAAGTTATCCAAGTCTATTACAATAATCACATACGGTTCATTTTTTGTTAAACATATCTTTAGGTGTGAAATCAGAAATGATTTTTTATATAGTCCTGTTAAGGTATCTATATTGTTCTCATTAGATAGCTCTGTGACACGAGAGAGTGTAAATAGCTTATGTGTCGTCTCTATTAGTGTAGATTTGAGGATAAATGTATCTTTATTGATATTTATATATCGCTCTTCCTTTTCCACTAACTTAAATAGTGAATTATAACTATCCAATGGATTATCTAGGTATTTATATATAGATACATTTTGATTTTTCAAATCATCTATTTTAAAATAATCCAAAAATTTCTTATTGGCATACACTATATCATCTCTACTAGTTACAAACAGTAGAGCATTTTGTCTATTTATTATTTTTTCTAATGTATTATTTAGTAATACGGACTCATTGCTATATTGTAAAAGTCTCTGTTTGGAGTATGTAATATCTGTAATATTTTGAAATAAAATCATAATATTTTCATCATTATAATACTCTATAAAAATATTAAGATAGTAGCTATTAATACTGATACTATCTAATATATAAGATGAAGTTTCTTTTTTTAAAACACTTTCAATCTCACTCTCATAACCTAATAGCTCAGGTAGATAGTCTAGTATATCATCTCCTATGTTTACTACTTTACCTAGATAATTCTCTACTCCCTCAGAGATACTACTGATATTATATGATTTATCTATCAAAATATACTGAAACATATCTTTAGAGAGTATAGTGTTTAGTATAATTTGTATATTTTTCATAATAATATATCTCTTGTAATTTTACTAAAGAGCATCTCTACATTATTTGAGCTTTTTGCAGATGTCAAAAAAGAGTAAGAGTTTAAGATAAATTCATCTTTTTGAGCATCATCTAATAGGTCTGCTTTATTGTGTGCGATTAGATATTTTGCTTTTGGATTTATGTGTAGAAATGTATCTATATGAGATTTAAGAGATATTAGTGTATCACTACGGTTTACAGATGTGACAAATATCGCTCCACTAGCACCTTTGTAGTAGCTGGATGGGATACTTTTGCTCGGAGTTTTCCCCTCAATATCCCATATTATCAACTCCGTATCTACCTCATCTATAGTTACAAGTTTTTTGGATATTTTGACTCCAATGGTAGTAAGGTATTTATCATCAAAAGAGCCATCTACATATCTACGAATAAGGCTTGTCTTGCCCACAGCAAAATCACCCAATATAACTATTTTTTTTCTTATCATATTTTATCTTTTAGTTTAAATTTAATCTTAATTCGTCTTGACGCATTTTTATCTTCAACTCCATGCTTGAGTATAGGATATTCACTCCCTAGTCCATCTATCTCCATAAGAGGATTCATAAAAGAGTCTTCTACAAAAGGTAGATTATATAAATATTGTATTACAGATGAAGCTCTCTCTTCTGATAGCCTAATATTTTTCTCTTCATCTCCCTCACTATCTGTATGTCCCTCTATAATAATAACATCGATATACTCTCTATAGTCTGATAATATGGAGATATATTTTTCAAAATTTTCTCCAATTATCTTTATTTTATCTTTATCATACTTGGACTTACCTATATTAAATATATGTAAACTTCTAAAATCTAAAGAGTTATCAGATTTTTTATAAAAAAGATTTTTTTCAAAAAGTTTATTAAGCTTATCTGAAATTGACTCTTTTATATCAACTTTTTTAAATATTTCAAGATACTTTACACTATTTCTCTGTAGTTGATATATCTGATGCTGTGACTTTCTTAGCTGTTTATTTAGATACTTTAGCTTATTGTTTAATCTTCTCTTAGAGAGTTTATTTTTCTTATTAAGTATAGATATTTTATTATCACTTGATGTTATTATCTCTAGTATATTTTTGATAGGTACGATTAGATTATTGACTATTGGTTTATCGGTTTTACTATGGGCTATATCTTCTATCTTATATACCATATTTATCTTATCTACATATCCTTCCAATACTATACTATTATCTATTTGAGTCACTACTACTTCTTGATTTGTCTCCTCTCTTATAGCATTTTGAATACTATATTCACGATATAATATATCAAGAGTATAAGTAAGATAAAAAGAGAGTAAAAATATTAATATATAGAGTGGATATTTGATACTTTTTTTATCTTCTACTTGATTAACCTCTTTTTTTTGTTTAGCAAGGTAGTTATACATCTTAGAAGATAATTCTCCTACCTCCACAGACTCATCATCTCCATCAAATGCTTGAAAAAAGCTAGAATAATCTCTTACAATAGAGGCAAAAAAGACATTAATATTTTTACGAAGCTCATACTCTGGTTCAGCATTTAAAAAGGCAATGATATATACAGAACCAGCACTCTCAATATAGAGTGTCGAGTTACCATAGCTTAGTATCTGTATCTCACTTTGTGATTTATTACTCTCTACCCAATCATTGATAAAGTCTCGTATCGCACTAGCCATAGATGCCACCATATGAGGGTCATCTATATGTTTATCATCAAGCTCTGATTGAGCTATGAGAAGTCCACTCTCTTTTTGGATAATAAAAAGAGAAGATATAATAGCTCTATCACTCTCCTCAAAAAGTAGTTCCATTTCACTAACTCCCGTTATTTTAGATTTAATTTTTCTTCTATATTTATCAAATGAGAGACCATCTTCTATTCGATTATTTATATTCTGCATCATCTCTTTGATAGCTTGTGTAACATATTTGGAAATCATACCACCAATGATAGGGTAGAGAGCATCTATCATACTATCTTTATTTTCTGTTACCCCTTTGGAGATACTATTAGCTAGTATTTCTCGAAATTCATCACTATCGTAGATATTTGTTACTCTATTGTTTAGTTTTTTAAGTTGTGTTCTCTCCTCTGAGAGCAGTAAAGCACGAAGCTTCTCTATATCTGAATTATTATCTATCTTTGTCATCATCTTCTATAGCTTTTGACATATCAAAAAGGAGTTTGGATAGAGTCTCTTTTGATACTTTATCCTCTTTTTGAGTTTTAAGTTCATTTTTAAGCTCAGTTATCTGCGTTTCTAGTAATTCTATTTTATCTTCAAATATTTTTATCTGTGAGCCAAAGATAATATCCCTAACTTGTGCTATATCACTTAAACTATTTTCATTTTTTTCCGACATCATCATACCCTTGATTTATTTTACAAGATATATTTTATCTAAAAAGTGTATTATTCGTTATTAATTTTAAGTCAAGGAGTTAGATAATGTCAATTTTTAAAAAGTTTGCCCCCCTTATAATCTTAGCTATATTTTTAGTAGGAGGCTATTTCATTAAACAAGGTATGGATAATGCTATAAATATAAGCAAACCAAAACAAGTGGTTAAAATGAACGAATCTTCTCCATAATAAGAGATACTTTCTGCGATGGATTGGTATCTTTATAAATAGGTCTGCCCACCACAGGAAAATCAACTCTCTCCTCATTCGCTACTTCAAGAGTAGCCACTCTCTTCTGGTCTCCTGCATCCTCACCAAATGGACGGATAGCAGGGCAGAGAGTTAAAAACCCATCACTTGTATATTCTTTGATAGCTTTGCTCTCATAAGCTGAACAGACCACACCATCAAGCCCATTATCATAACTCATCTTTGCAAACTCTTTGGCTTTGACTTCTATACTCTTGCCATAAATAGAAGTAAAATTTTCATCATCAAAAGAGGTAAGAGCCGTTACAGCCAAAACAAGAGGACGATTATCATATTTTAATAATCTATCCATCACGCTCTTCATAGCCACACTACCTGCTGAGGCGTGAATATTAAACATATCAATACCAAGCTTTGCAATCTCTTCACTAGCATCTGCCATAGTATTTGGTATATCATAAAGCTTCAAATCAAGAAAAATCTTAAATCCACTATTAATAGCTTTAATCTCTTCTATAAATTTTTTACCATCTCTAATATAAGTACGAAAACCGATTTTCATCCATATATTATATTCTTTTAATGACCGAGCAAGTGCCAAATTCTCATCAGCTGTTGGTAAATCAAGTGCTACACATAGTTCCATTAAATACCCCTAAATAAATATGGTTATAATCATATCCAAATTTTAATATATAAGGACTAAACTGAATTTATCCTCTAACCCAAAGCCAAACAATCCCCAAAACTTCATGAAAAAGTACAGTAGATTTATAGAGAGCATTAACAGAGAATATACTTAAATATTTTGGATTATTTATAGATGCTAGATGATTGGTTGGGGCTGGTATTGGATATAGATTTTGAGAGTGAAATATCTGTATCGCTCGTTTTAGATGTGAGGCTGATGAGACTACTATAAATCTATCTTTACCCACTATTTTTTTGGCTTCTATAGCTTCTTCCATTGTATCTTTTGGATTAGGTCGTATTATCAAATCTTCACTCTTTATCCCCAATGATATAGCTAATCTTTTTTGCATAATGGCGTGACTTGTAGGGTCGAAGAATCCACTATATCCTGAAACTATTATTTTGGCTTGTGGTAGTTGTCTGTAGAGTCTTATCGCTTCTGTGAGTCGTACTATTGATACGGTATTTACTTGTGATGTAATTGGTTGGGTTGGGTCTGTTTGGTGTCCTCCTCCCAATAGATAGATGTAATTTATATCTTTGGGTGCTTGGTGGAGGGTAGTGTAGGTAGTCTCTAATTGATAGAGCAAAAAATTGACAAATGGTGAGTATGAGAAGAGAAATATCCATAAAAAAGAGATAACTATAGCCTGTTTAGCTCTTTTGATTTTATTGAGATACAAAAATAGAAGTGCCAATAGAAGTAGCTCTATACCGATAGAGAGAGGCATAAATGCCATAGAGACTATCTTTTTTAGGATAAAATCCACTACTCTATCTCATAAAGTTTAAGTAGGCTCTCAACAGCAGGTTTGCGTCCTAGCCACTCTTGGTATAGTTCGCTCATATCTTTGACTCCTCCATTGGAAAGAATGAACTTTTTGTATCCTTTGGCACTCTCTTTATCAAATCCACTTGTATCATCCAAACAAGAGAAAAAGGCATCAGCAGATAGAACTTCTGCCCATTTATAAGAGTAGTATCCTGCTGAGTATCCTCCTGAAAATATATGTGCAAATCCATGTTGAAATTTATTATAACTAGGCACTGGTAGTAGGGCTGTTTTTTCTCGTATCTTATTAAGAAGGGTTTGTACTTCCTCTTTTTGGTATAACTCTTGGTGAAGCGTAAAATCAAACAGAGAAAACTCTACTTGTCTCAAAATCCCTAGTCCTGCTTGGTAGTTTTTGGTCTCTTTTATCTTTTTGATAAGCTCACTAGATATGGGTTCTTGTGTCTCATAATGAAATCCAAATCGCTCCAATATTGCACCCTCATAAGCAAAATTTTCCAAAAATTGTGATGGAAACTCCACAACATCCCATGCCACACCATTTATCCCAGATACCGAACGCTCTTTACCTTTGCCAAAAAGATGGTGAATACCGTGACCCATTTCGTGAAAAAGAGTCACTACATCATCGTGTCTTAGGAGTGATGGAGTTGTAGGTGTTTTGGGTGAAAAATTACAAACGATAAAAGCAGATGGGAGTCTCTGCTCACCTTTGCTATCTATATAATGTGTCTCCCAATCATGCATCCACGCTCCACCTCGCTTCTCTTTTCTAGCTTCCAAATCAAAATAGACTCTCCCACTAAGCCTCTCACCCTCATATATATCAAATACACGAACGCACTCATGCCACACACTCACATCTACAAGCTCAAATCTCACATCAAAAAGCTCTGATACAATATCAAGAAGACCATTTAATACTCTGCTCTGCTCAAAATATGGCTTAGTCATCGTATCATCAAAAGCAAACTTCTCTTTTTTAAGTTTTTCACTATAATAGCCCATATCATACCCTGCCAAATTATCTATATTATCCTCTCTCTTAGCATACTCTTGAAGCTCTTTAAGTTCCTCTTTGGCTTGTGGGAGGGCAACATCAGAAAGAGTATGGAGAAACTTTATCACAGCCTCTTCATTAGGTGCATCACGACTCTCTAGTGCATATTGTGCATAATTATCAAAGCCCAAAAGTTTAGATTTTTCATTTTTGAGAGCCAAAATCTCATCTATCACCTCTGCATTTTGTGGAGCTCGTGAAGCGTAAACTTTGGATAGCTCTTTTCTATATTCACGATTTGCTCCATAAGTCATATATGCTAAATAGCTAGGAGTTTGGAGAGTAAACTTATATATAGTCTCTCCTTCACACTCCTCTTTCGACGCGTCAATATCAGATTGAGGTAAGCTCTCTACATCAGCGAAATCTTTTATGATAAGCTCATAATCATTCGTAGCATCTAGGAGATTTTGAGAGAAATTATTTGAGAGTTCAGAGAGTCTTAGAGAAATCTCTTCCATTCTTTTCTTCTCTTTTTCGGGGAGGTTGATACCTGAGAGTACAAAGCCTCTTATATCATTCTCTATGACTTTTTTAGCTTCTATATTGTCTGTTTTCATCTTCTCTATCTTATGAAAAAGAGCCTCGTTTTGTGCCATTTGCGACCCAAACTTTGATAGAAGTGGCAAAGACTCTTCATAAGCTTTTTGACTCTGGGATGAGTTCATAACAGAGTTAAGGTGTGAAAGAGGTGTAAAAAATAGGTCTAACTCCTCATCTAAATCTTGAAGAGGTTTTAACACACTCTCATAACTCATATCACTATTTTCTGTAATCTCTTTTATAACTTCTCTTTGGCTATTGAGTAGTGTGTCTAATCTCTGTGGAAACTCTTCTAAATTTTCTATTTTAAACTCTTGAAACATTACAAATCCAATTTATATTTTATTTGTGGGATTGTAACATTATAGAGTTAATATTTACTATGTAATTTTTTCTTCTTGTTAAGTTGTTTTAGGGTTATTAGAATTTTGAATAATCCTTTGGACAATGAGAAAGTCAAAAGCCACAGGATATAAGAATATTGTATATTTAAAGGAAATTTAGGTGGGTGGTTACCCATACTTTTTTAGAAGAAACCGACTCAGCCGATAACAACAATAGAGATAAGATAAGATAAAAAATATCAGTAATTTTTTCATAAAAATCATTTAGACTTAATTATATGATAAATTAGAGCTAACTATAAGAAATATATCCTA
The DNA here is from genome assembly GCA_045267865.1 of Sulfurovum sp. GTDB lineage: Bacteria > Campylobacterota > Campylobacteria > Campylobacterales > Sulfurovaceae > Sulfurovum. The sequence goes on from JASFZJ010000013.1 coordinate 18,347, forward strand.
TAATTATCTCTATAATAATCATACAAAAGGATTAGATTATATGGTACAAAATATTACAAAGTATCCAGAGACTCCAAGTATAGAGTTTGGTGCAAATATTAGAAATTTTGATGATACTCTACTCTCTCTTATAACAGACATCAAAGATACAATGGAAGCTAACGAACTCCAAGCCCTCTCAGCTTTTCAGATAGGTTCACCCTACAATGTGATAATTATCAAACAAGATAATCAAATTTTAGAATTTATCAACGCAAGAGTCATCAAACGAGAAGGAACAGTAGAGCCAATAGAGAAAACAGCCTATTTCCCAAATTTATCAGCTAAAACTAAAAGATATGAAAAAATTAAACTAATCTATGAAGATAGAGAAGGTAAACAGCAGTTTATGGATGTAGATGGTGAACTATCTATCACACTACAGAGAAAACTAGACTATAGTTACGGCTCAAATTTCAGAGTAAGACTAAGCGAAGATGAGAAAAGACTTTTTGATGCCAAATTGGAGTTTGGTACAGATGCCATAACCCAAAACGACTGTCCAACAGTATTTAAAAGAGATAAGATACTTCAACTTTTCAAGATACTCTTAATTACAGGATTTATAGGACTATTTATAGCATTTTTTGTAAGTGAAAGTACATTAAATATCATAAATATAGTAGAAATATATATATTAATATCCCTATCAGCACTCGTAATAATCTACTTTTTCTATGCACAATATGAAGGAAAACAATACAAACATTGCACCTCTTGTCAAATAGGAAATATCATCGGCACAACCATATTTTTATTGTTTCAGTTATTAGTGTTGTTTGTTGCGACTTATTTTATTGTTTGGTAGGGGCTGATTAATATCTCTACAAAGAATAAACCATCTTTTTAAAAATTCTTCTCATATCATCTCTATCTTTTTCATCCAAATTAATGAAAAACTTTTCGTGATATGATTCTATTTTGGCAAGAGATTCTGTTGCTATCTCAAGACCTTTTTCTTCTAAAACCACAAGCATACTTCTCTTGTCTTCATCTGACTCTTTTCTCGAAATCAACTCTTTTTTTTCAAGCTTTTTAAGCACCTTAGCAATGCCACTTGATGAGAACACAAGAGCCTTATAAAGCTCTGTAGGAGACATCGTATGTCCATGCTGAGATAGTGCGATAAGTACATCTACTTCTGATTTGGTTAAGTCATTATGACCTCTTATATTTTTACTACAAGTAGTTATAAGACTGTTATAAATAATCGCCATAGGGATAGTTACGGTACTTATACTATTAGCCCCTTTTGTATCTCTCATCTCATTATAAAATTTATCTAAATATTTTTTATCCATCTGAAATTATAACATAAAATATTTAACTATTTATCGTCCTAGGCAGATAAATTTAAGTTTAACTATGATACTCTTTCACCCTATATAGTCCTAGGACGATAAAATTTTAAAGGATTACACTTATGGTTCAAGAAATTACGAAATACCCACAGACTCCGAGTATAGACTTTGGTGCAAATATTAGAAGCTTTGATGAGACACTTTTTACTCTTATTCAAGACCTAAAAGATACGATAGAAGCCAATGATCTCCAAGCTCTCTCAGCTTTTCAGATAGGCTCACCATATAGTGTGATACTCGTCAAAGAAGGTGATGAATTTTTAGAATTTATCAACGCAAGAGTTATCAAGCGAGACGGAACAGTGGAAACAACAGAAAAAACAGCCTATTTCCCAAATCTCACAGCCAAAACCAAACGGTATGAAAAAATAAAATTAATGTATGAAGATAGAGAGGGCAAACAGCAGTTTAGTGAGTATGATGGCGAACTATCTATCACTATTCAGAGAAAACTAGACTACAATTTTGGCTCAAACTTTAGAGTAAGATTAAGTGAAGATGAGAGAAAAATATTTGATGCCAAATTAGAGTTTGGAACAGACTCTATAACCCAAAACGACTGTCCAACAGTATTTAAAAGAGATAGAATACTCCAACTCTTTAAGATACTTCTTATCGCAGGATTTGCAGGACTATTTATATCACTATTTGTAAGCGAAGCGATAAATAGCACCATAACCACAGTCGAAAACTATATATTAATAGCCCTATCATCACTCATTGTAATCTACTTCTTCTACGCTCAATATGAGGGAAAACAGTACAAACACTGCACCTCTTGTCAGATAGGAAATATAATTGGAACGACAGTTATTTTACTGTTTAAGTTATTGATATTATTAGTGAGTGTCTATTTTATTGTTTGGTAGATAAATCTTTTTATAACACCTCTTTTGAGGTGTTATTAATCTTCTTCTTTTTTAACTCTTTTTAATGCAACCATTGTAAAAATAACCCCTAGAAAAAAGCTAAGATAGATACTATTAAATAAAATAATTTTTAAATTTTTAGCTTTTCTATACTCAAGCGTAGTAATCTCTTCACGAATATCATCTCCAAAACCATATTCATCTTTTTCATTTTGACCTTTATGATAAAAAACCACTACACCATCTAAATTTTTATAAACATACTTTTCATTTTTATTAAACTCACAAAAATCATCATCATAAGAACCTTTCCATCCTTTAAGATTAGATACATTTTTACATAAAAATAGTAGTCCCTCTTCTGTAGTAGGATACCTCAAAATATCATTTTTTAAATTTTCTATATTCTGTTTAATATGCAAACCATGATTATAAATACCCTCGTTTCTTGTTTGACAAAGAGTCATACTCGCAAGATTATAAATAAACCATCCCAATACAATAATAATTATTATCATTACTTTTTTAATCATTTTTATTCTCATTAATTTTTAAAACTCTAATAGAGTAGATATAACTATCATAACTAGAAAAATTTGTTACTTTCCCCTCAGCTAATGGGTCTAATATTATATACTCACCATCTTTTTTACCCACTATCAATACCCAATGAGGAATTATTCTGTGGATAAAAAGCTTTGCTAATACGGGAGTATTTGTTAATAAGTTTTTATCTATATTTTCGTGTGACAACTTTGGAAATAATACACTCACTTTATCCTCTGTAATCTTTGAGAGTTTATTCCATATAAGCCAACCTCTAAAAGTATAACCATCTACAGTTGTAAGTTTTTTATTTATCTCTTTTGGGTTCATATCTATCCCATAATATGATAAATTCATACCAATAGAACAGACCAAACAGCCCACTTTACCAAGTGTTTCACTTGTATTTCCTAGTTTATCACTTGCCCATTTTTTATCTCGTTGTTTATAAAAAGCTGAGACATCTATGGTAGGTATATTTTTAATTGTTGTGATGCTTACATTTGAAATAGCTTTGCTTTTATCTCTTTCCATCCATAAATTCAGACCTATCACTATGATAATGATAGCAAATATTCCAATTAATAATTTTTTTTTCATTATTTTCCTTATATTACTCTTTTATATTGTATGAAACAATCCCAACTTAATAAACTCATAATATCCATGATTCAATCCTTGCACATCCTCTTTTATTCTCTGAAAACTTTCTGTATCATTTTCCTTATTTAGAAAGGCTTCCAATAATTTATTAAAAATAAAGTAGTGTCCTTTTAATAGAGAAATCCTACAATCTTTGATATTAGATGTCCCATCACAATCACCTAAGCCATAAAATTTTATAGTCTCTATTGCTTTGAGGTGTTGATATGAATTTGGTACTAACTTTTTATTAGGTATCAAAACCAGAATTTTAACCCCTTTAATTGAAACTCTAAAGTCTAACTCAAATAGTTCATAAATATTATCAACACAAGGATTTGCAATTAATGGTTGTTCATGTTTTAACTCTTCCTCACAAGTTGCTCTTTTACTTTTCTCATGTAATGGGAAATAAGTCCATTTATATCCTCTATTACAATCTGCACACATAATCATATAATTTTTGTATTTACATTTAAGAAAAGAATACCCTGCATTTTTGGGTCTAAAGTGGTCAATATCATCATAATTATCAATGGTTTTTTCACAAATAGGACATTTATAATCTGTAAAATCTAAAAAAAACTCTTTAAACTCACTCCATTTCCCATCACAATCTTTGTCTATATATTTTGTATCAAAAGACTCTCCTTGCGTTACAAAATCAATATTATCATAGATACCACGCATATCTTTCATTATAAAAAATCTCCGATATTATCAAAATTCCGATTTTTAGGAGGATTATTTATTTTTTTAGATTTCAAGTATTCTAAATAATCTGAGTCTATTGTTAAGACTCCAAACTGACTATTTAATATCTCATTTTTCAAACGCTTATACTCATTATTATTGGTATCATCATTAACTCTAAGTTCATTAAATCTTTTAATTTTATCTTGCATAGGTTTACCAACAACCGAATCTACATCAAAATATTCAAGTAAGACATTTGAAACATCCATCTCTTCAGTACCTTGTCCTTTTTCAGCTATGATTTTTCCTTCTACCTCTTTAAGTATTGTAATCTCATCAGGATTTCTACCTAAAATAGACATAGGATTATGAGTAGTCATAATAAATTGAATTTTTGGAAAAGTATCTCTAAGTTGATTGACTAATCTACTCTGCCACTTAGGATGTAGATGTTTATCAAATTCATCTATCAGTACAATCCCCTCTATGGTTTCAGGAGTATAACCAACACCTAATATTTTGATGAGCATATCAGTAATCAGCAATACATTACCTCTATATCCCTCACTCAAATCTTCAAGTCTTAATTTTGTATCTGCTCCATCTTTTTGGAAATAGTAATTTTTATCCTTGGCAACAAGTGTAAATCCTTCCAAAAAACTATTGATAGTATCTATAAAAGTATTTTGAATATCAGGTACTTTTTTATCTTTTTCTAAATCTAAAAACTGTAATAATTGTATAGGATTTACAAAACCACTAGTAAAATCTACAAAAATAGAACTTGTAAAGTCTTTATGAATAGTCTCACTGACTATAGCTTCTGCTACATCTTGTACTTTATTGTTACTAGAGGTAAAAAAGTTTGAACCATAAGCTAAAACAAAAGGGATAAAATAGTTCTCTTCTATCTTTCGTTTATTTTTAAAAATTTCTACTTTTTTCTCTTCATTATTATGATAAATAATTAGCTCAGATTTCTCTTTTTTTTCTGGAACATAAGTTTCATACTCTACTTTTCTAGCATCAGTTGAATTCTCTTTTAAAAGTCCTAAAGTGATAGCTTGGAGAAGTGTTGTTTTACCTATGGCATTTTGACCGATAATAATATTAATTTGTTTTGAAAAGTCTATAGAGAAGTCTCTATATTGTTTGAAGTTTTGGATTTGGATTTTATCTATAAATAGATTTAAGTTTGAGATTTTTTTATCTAAAAAGAATGCTTTATTTAGATCATTCATTGAAATATTTAAATTATAAAAAGCACTATAGTTTAACTTTAACTTTATAGATTTTTGATAATATTTGATTGCTTTGTCATATTCATTTTTATTTTTATAAATAATTCCCATATTATTATAAGCGACACTATTTTTGGGATTTATTTCTATAGCTTCTTGATAATATTCCATTGCTTTATCATAATCTTTTCTATGAAAATAAATAAGTCCAATATTATAATAAGACTTATCCTTTTTAGAATTTATTTTTAAAGCTTTTTGATAGTATTCCATCGCTTTATCATATTCTTTATTATTATGATAATCCTTACCTATATTATGATAAACCTCATCTAATTCAATTTTATCCTCTATTCGATTATCATAACTTTTAAATACAGTTTTTAATTTTTCTAAAAGTTCATTATCTACTTCAATAACGGCTTCTACGGTATCAGAAAAACTTTCTATATCTTCTTTATCTTTGAAACGCACCAATATTTTATATATTTTTTCAGAAAAAATAGCTTCTAGTAGCTCTATATGTTTCCATATATAATCAATTAATTTTTGCTCTATTGTTCCCATTTGTTTATCCAATTTGTTTTATTTTATTACTGATATTATAGCTAAAAAGAGTAGTTATTTTACAACATTCTATAAGTCATAATGATATGGTGATAGAAAATTAGAGTTTGGAACAGATTTTATAATCCAAAACGACTGCCCCAAAGTATTCAAAAGAGATAGAATACTTCAACTTTTCAAGATACTTCTTCTACGCTCAATATGAGGGAAAACAGTACAAATACTGCATCTCTTTTGAGGCACTGCTATTAAGTTAAGCCTCAAAAGTATATACTGTAGAAGTAGAAAATTAAATTTTATATTACTTTTAACATTTCTTTCGTGGGTATGAAGTCAATCAGCTATAATTATAAAAAAGGATTAAGATGTCTAAAGAGTTATTTGCTATAT
>JASFZJ010000014.1:0-16573 GCA_045267865.1 Sulfurovum sp.
CTGATTTTGAGACTAAAAGTAGTTATACCTTTATAGCCTCTGCTACTGATGGTACTAATACAGCTAATCAAACTATCTCTGTTACTATTACTAATATAGCCGAAGTCACTCCTATTTTAAATGATAAAAATAATACTAGAGATATAACAAGTTTTACCTATAGTGGTGATGCAGATTGGAGTAATGATGTAGGAACTCTCTATAGTAGTGGAGGTATAGATGATAACCAAAGTAGCTGTATTACATCTACTACAGAAGTAGGTGGAGTTTTAAGTTTTGATTGGAATGTATCATCAGAATTAAATTCTGATTTTCTCTCTTTTTATATAGATAATGCTAGTCAAGACTCTATTTCAGGAGATACTATAATGGCAAATAAAAGTTATGAAGTAGAGAAAGGTAGTGTAGTTAAGTGGTGTTATACCAAAAACTTTGATACTTTCTCTGGACTAGATAAAGGTTGGATTAGAGATGTGAAGATGTTAAGAGAGTATTATAATATAGATGAAAATGCCTCTACTGGTAGTAGTGTAGGATTTGTCAATATACAAATACAATCAGATGCTAATATTAGTTCATTTACTCTAAATGGAGTTGGTAATGGTAATTTTGAGGTTACTAGTAGTGGAGAGATTTTAGTACAGTCACAGTTAGATTATGAGACTCAAAAGTTCTATTATCTTACTACAATAGCTACCAATCAATCAGGAGATAGTAATAGTGTAGATATAAATATCTCTATAAACAATGATAATAATGACCTCTATATCAAATCAGCTATTTATGATGATAACTCTACCACCATTACAAGTGATGATAGACTATCTATATATTTTACCAAAGATGTAGATAGTGGAACACTCTCATTTAATAGTTTTAATATATATGGTAATGGAGTAATAGATGGTGGTGCAGAGTACAATAATAGTATATTTAAGTATGATATATCATTTAACTCCAGTGCAGAGAGGGTAAATGATACAAATCTATCTATAACCAATAGTGTAGATGCCGTTGATAGTTATACTCTATATTATGAGACACTCACTAAAGTAAATAGTATTAATAAATTCTCAAGACTAAAAACAGGAGATACAAATGATACTATTTCAAACTCTGATGGAGACCTAAAAAGAGGACTAACACCAAGTTATACTGATAATGTAGATGGTACTATCACAGATAATAATATAGCACTTATTTGGCAAAAAGAGGATGATAATAGTCCAAAAACATTGAGTGTGGCTCAAACTTATTGTGCTGATTTAACAATAGCTAGTTATAGCAATTGGCAACTTCCATCTGTTGAAGAGCTTTTCTCTATTTTAGATAAAGGTAGCGACTTTGGTCCTCATATTAATTCACTATTTACAAATACCAATGATGATGGATATTGGTCTTCTTCCTCCTTTGTAGGAGATAGCACTAAGAGTTGGTATATTGGTTTTGATAATCTTTTTGTTGGTTTTACTGATATTGCCAATGATAAATTTGTTCGTTGTGTACATCGTAAATAATAAATTAAATAAAAATAGGAGAATATAATGATAATAATAAAAAGAGTTGTTTTAATGGTTTTTATAGTGCTTGGAGTAGTAAATGCTGAGTTTATAAGAGATGATAGCAAAGATGTGGTACTAGATACATCTACTCATCTAATGTGGCAAGATGATGTAAAAGTAGGTAGCGATAAATTAAACTGGCCTGATGCTATAAGTTATTGTGAGAGTTCAACTATTGGTGGATATGAAGATTGGCATCTACCAAACTTTAATGAACTATTTAATCTAGTAGATAGAGCTAGATTTAATCCTGCTATGCCAAAAGAGTTTATAAATATTCGTAGTGATTATTATCTAACTTCTACTACTCATAGTGCTCTTTCTATTGCGTTATTTGCAATATATTTATACAATGGTACAACAATTGATCATCCTAAATCTGATGTAGCTCTAGTTACATGTGTAAGAGATGAATAGAGAGGTATTAAACCCCCTCTACTCTCAATAGTTCTGCTTTCCCTACCATTAACTCTATTGTCATATATGCTCTTTTGAATACAGACTCTTGTCTATACTCTAAATTATGCTTAATACATATCTCTTTTACTATCGGTTGCATCTTTTGATATTGGCTTAGTGGTAAATTTGGAAATAGATGGTGTTCTACTTGATAGTTAAGCCAACCATGAGAAAAGTCTATAAGGTCTGAGCCTGTGTTGTAGTTTACACTTCCCATTATCTGACGCAGATAAAACTCACCTTGTGTCTTGTGTGGTGTCTCAAAACGGTATATATCACCTGCTGAATGGTTTGGTACAATTACACTAAATGAGTGAAAATTGGCTATTATTTCTGCTATAACTGTAGTTATCAAAGCTATCAATACAGCACTCCAACCAAATGGAATAAAGAGAAGTGGAATAATTATAAATCTAACAACTGCATAAGGTAAGATATAATCTTTCCATAGTAATAGACCATTTTTAGTAAATGGGTTCCACTCATAATCTTTATTATCTGGTAATTTTTTCTTTTTTCGCTCTTTATTATCCAATATTCTTAGCGTATTGGGTGCATAATATGTAATTTTCCAAAGTGAAGCAAATGTATAAACAATTACATATCGTAACCACATTGGGACATTTGAAGTAGTGAGCCATCGTAGGTTGTTCTCTACATTATCAGGGTCATCATCTTCACCTAAGTGGTAGTGGTGCATTATATTATGCTCATAAGCCCACGCTTCTGGTTTTATCCAGTCTAGCCAATCTAAATATCTTCTCTTGCCTGATGCGTAGTGTTTACTTGTATATCTCTTTGGGATATTTGGTACTTTATCATACGCACCATGAAGTATAGGGTGTGACACATTTGCCCACCTAGATACATTACCAGTACTTATAAGTATGGCTGATAAAATTACTAACAGTGAAGTAACCAATAACCCTACCTCATACTGCATATTCAAAAAAGCTATAGCTACAATAATCAAATAACCAAAAATAGTAGCTCCTCGACCCCATCTCTCCAACTTTAATAGATGTTGGAAATCCTCTTGTGAGGGCGTACCTAGTGTTGTTTTGATATTGTCAATATCTATCTGCAACTGCTCTTTATCTACATCTTGATATGCCGTATATGTTTGCATTCATCATCCTTGTATTAATCTAAAATAGTATTATATAGTAAGAGGATTAAGATAGGATTTAGACTTTTTATTATCTTTAATATTTCTAATAGAAAAATAAATTAAATTATAGATAAAACCATAAGCCTATTTTAAAGAAATAGGTTTATAATATATATCAAACTATATTAAATAATATAGTAATAAGGAAAAATATGAACTTTTTGAAAAATATTCTTACTCTGATAGGTGCAATTGTTGTTGCTGGATTAATTTTTGCATTTGTAAAACTTGATTTGGGTACACGATTAGAACAGATAAATAAACTTGACCCACAAGCTCTTCCTGAGTACATACAGATGTTTGACAAAGTCCTTACCACAGGTGACCCTGCTAAAGGTATGGTGCGTAAAGTCAAGATGATTATTCCTGAGGGAATGACCAAGAAAGAGGCTATAGAGAATGCTATAGAGATTATGGATGAGACTGGTGAAGAGTTTGGTTTGGCTATGGTAGATAGCAAACTTATGTCAAGAGGCGAAAAAGATGAAGATGGAACATATCATCCATATATAAGAATTCGTTCATACTGTTCAAAGACAATAGCAGAGATATTTTTGACACACTCACCTGAGTTTATAGGGTTTATGCCGTGTAGAATTGGAATGATTGAGGACAAAAATGGAGATATTTGGCTATATACTATGAGTATGGAGCTTATGATTAACGGTGGATATGTATTACCTCCAAGACTTCTTAAACTTGCTAATGAAGTAAGAAAAGGTATGTACACCATGATGGCAAAAGGTTCAGCAGGAGAGTAATCTCTCTCTTCTTTTTATAGAGATTGTGATAACTTTATCACAATCTCTACAGTTACTTCTCTCTAAGCAAAATTACCACAATTACAATAGGAGCAATTCCGATAGATAATATATAACTAGGGATATGAAGTAGTCCGTGTCTATTGAGATATAAAAATCCTAATATTAATACTACATAAGCACTTACTCTATAGAGAGATAGGGCTGATGAGGCATCTTGTAGAGATTGTGCTATGGAACGCTTCTCTTCTTCTTTCTCATCTTCATCACTCTCTTTCTCTTCTTTATCATTATCTTCTATATTATTATCTTCTACAAAAGGCTCGATAGCTTCTACTCTGCTATTTATCATCTTTTTGTATGCTGTGATAGAACCAAACATTACTAGTGATGAGGAGATAAAACCTATTTGGAGATTGTAGAGTATGGGAGTGGAGAAAAATAGTATAGATATAGCCACTAAAAATATATCTATTATGAGAAGAACTTTAATAATTTTTAGATTAATATTTGTCATCCTCGTCCTCATCATCATATTTTTTTTGTCGTTTTGCTTCTTGTTCTGCTTTGTATGTGTATCGTGGGTCTTTTGCTAATTCATCTAGTGATGCTTTCTGTTTCTCATAAGCTTTATAGACATTGAGTATAGATGCACCCACACCGATAAAGACACCTATCCATAGTGTCCAACTAATGCCTGTGAGACTGCGAAGTCCCAACCCTATGGCTACACCGATAACCACGGCTACCACCATAGAGATACCGAGGCTTAAATCCCTTGCACCCTCTGCTACTTGTTGGAATTTTGGCTCTTCTGTATTACTCATTACTTAATCTCTGTCATTACTTTTTTGGCTGTGGCTATTGCTTCATCTATCATCTCATCTGTTGTAGCGATAGAGATAAATCCTGTCTCATAAGATGAACACGCTAAATATATGCCATTATCTAGCATTCCTTTATGAAATTTGGCAAACATTTTTGTATTATTATCTAGTGCATCATCAAAGTTTCTAACTGGTTTATCTGAGAAGAAAAATCCAAACATACTCCCTCTTACCTCTGTTACCATTGGGATACCTAGCTCATCTGCTGATGCTTGAAATCCTTGTGTAAGTTTTTTGGCTTTAGCTTCAAGCTCTTTATATATATTTGGGTTTGCTTTAAGTTTTTGAAGACTCTTTAATCCTGCTGCCATCGCTACTGGGTTACCACTAAGTGTCCCTGCTTGATATACTGGACCCTCAGGAGAGAGGTGAGCCATAATCTCAGCAGACGCTCCAAATGCTCCAACTGGCATACCTGCACCGATTACTTTACCAAGTGTTACCATATCAGGCTTCACATTAGAGATACCCTGAGCTCCGATAATAGAAGCTCTAAATCCACTCATTACTTCATCAAAAATCAAGAGAGTTCCGTGAACAGTACATATCTCTCTTAACTCTTGTAAAAATGCCTCATAAGCAGGGACAAGACCCATATTCCCTGCTATTGGCTCTATAATAACTGTAGCAATGTCACCGTTAGCATCTGCAAAACATTTTTTAACAGATGCTATATCATTATAAGTAGCAAGAAGCGTATGTTTAGTTAAATCAGCAGGAACTCCTGGGCTTGATGGTGTGCCAAAAGTAGCTAATCCTGAACCAGCTTGAACCAATAGTGAGTCGGAATGACCGTGATAACATCCTGTGAATTTAAGGATATTATCTCTTCCCGTAACACCACGAGCTAGACGGATAGCAGACATTACAGCCTCTGTTCCTGAGCTTACAAAACGCACTTTGTCTATACTATCAAACATCTCTACTATCTCTTCTGCTAGTTTAGTTTCAACTGTTGTGGGAGCACCAAAGCTTAATCCTCTTTTTACAGCTTCGATTACTGATGCTTCTATATCTTTGTCAGCGTGACCAAATATAAGTGGTCCCCAACTTTGAACAAAATCTATATATCTATTTCCATCTATATCAAAAATATATCCACCCTCACCTTTTTCTATAAAAGGAGGCGTACCCTCAACACCACTAAATGCTCTTACTGGTGAATCAACACCTCCTGGTATTACTTTGTATGCTTCTGCAAATGCTTTGATACTATTGTTATATGTCATATTATTAATCCTCATTTATGTATAATTACGCAGATTATACAATAAAGAGGATAAAAGGATAAGATTATCAGAAATATAGAAGCACTATTAACATCTTTATTGTTACATTTACTCATCGCTCTTGCGATAGTATTGTACTTTAGCCAAATGATACCACCCAAACCAAAGCCCAAAGAGACAAAGATGACTCTCAATATCAAAAACTTTGTACCTCCACCACCTATTATAGTTCCCAAACCGATTATAATTCCTAAAGCTCAACCGATAGTGAAGCCTATTGTTAAAAAAGTAACTCCACTACCACCAAAACCCAAGCCAAAACCAAAAGAGATACCCAAAAAGAAAATAGTTAAAGAGACGAAACAGAGGTTTGCTAAAAAAACTAAAGAGGATAATAATATAACTAAGGTTATTAAAAAACAAACGAAGATTAAAATAGTTAGGAGAAAGATAGAGAAACCTAAAAAGGTTAAAGTAGTTAAAAAGTCAAAAAGAGTAAAAAGACCTCGCATAAGAGTAATGACTCAAAAGAGAGTCAAGAGAAGACGAGTGAAGCGTTCAAGAGACTCTTTAGCCAATGCTCTTATGGGTTCAGGTAGAAGCGTAAGACTCAATAGAACGACACCAAGACCTAGCTTCGTATCAAGAATGATAAAAAATATATATGGTAAAGAGTTTAATAGATATAGCCCTCAGCAGAAGAAGTTTATCAAAAATAATTTAGGGAATATACACCGTGTTACACAAAAGACACTTACTATAAATGGTTATCCAAGTGTAGCGATAGCTACGCAACAACAGGGGACAAATATAGTATCATTTTATATTCATCCCAACGGAGACATATCAGATTTAAGACTTAAAAAGGCTATAGGTTACGCATCACTTGACCAAAATACACTCAATGTAATTCGTATAGCTTATAGAAACTATCCACGCCCACAAAAGAAGACAAAGATTATGTTTTATGTGAGCTATTCACTATATTAAAACTATACATCTTTAAGAGGATGATAACTATTTACCGTATCTGCTAGATTTTGTTTTTGGATATGTGTGTAGATTTGAGTAGTCTCTAGTGACCTATGTCCTAAAAGCTCTTGTACTACTCTTAAATCAGCACCTCCTATTATGAGAGATGTAGCAAATGAGTGTCTTAGTACATGAGGTGATACACCTAGATATTTTTTGACTATAGTATAAGCTGATATTCTACTCAAAGTCCCTCCTCTAGCATTTAGCCAGATATAGCTTGTGGATATATCTTGTTTTTGAAGGTACTCTTCAAGTGCTTCTATAGCTTTGGGTGCTAAAGGCACCATTCTCTCTTTGTCACCTTTTCCAAAACGAATTTTGAGCCAACCATCTACTATATCGGTTCTCTCTATATTAAGTGCTTCTGATACTCTACATCCACTTGCATATAGAAATAAAATCAATGCATAGTCTCGTAATCCTGCTAATTTACTTCTATCTATACGACCAATACCTGCTAAAATTTCATCTTTACCTATATATTTGGGAAGTGTTTTGGGTACTTTTGCCATAGGGATATTTATCTTCTGTTGGATAAAATCTTGTTTGTGACAAAATGAAAAAAATGCATTTATGGAGGCTAATTTTCTATTGAGTGTTCTTTTGTTTGGAAATAGTGCTAGAAATTTGAGTACACTGGTTGTATCAATTGAAGTTAGAGGCTTTTTTATCTCATTTTCGAGTTGTTTTAGGTCTGTTAGATAGTATGATATAGTGAGGGAGTCGAGTGCCTTATTGACACTCAAATACTCCTCAAAAGCTACTAATATATCACTAGACATATTACTAAATTATTCATAACCCAATTTAGAAAGCTCTATTATCTTACCATCTTTGTAGAGTTTTTTCCCTGCTATATATACAGGTGCTTCTACCTCTCCTAGAGAATATACTCTATATTTAGTAAGAGCCGTATTAGTTACTATGAGTGAGCCTTGTTGGTCTAGTCCAAATACTCTATCACCAAATGCTGTTCCTGCTGCATAGTGAGCAAATTTAAACTTACTTCTATGTATCTCTTCGAGTTTAGAACTTAGAGATATTATCTCTCCCTCTTTTGTAAAGATATAGATTTTACCACTTGATATGGCTACTTCTGATATATTTGCACTATACTCACTTTTGCCCAAAGTTCCTAAAGTAATGATTTTTTTAGGTGTAGATGCTACCATAGTATTACCCATACGAGATAAATAGATAACATTATTAAATACACTCTCATTACTGATATATATCACTTTTGCATTCTCTGTATCAGCTACATTTACTATGATAAGCTTACCATCTAACATAGGCATAACTATTAGTTTGTCTATAAATAGTGGACTAGCAGCTCTTGTATCTATAGCATAAGTTGTCTCTGAACGACTCTCTATTATTTTTTCATTTGATTTGATTTGATATATACCAAATGTATTATTATTGAGTACATAAGCAACTATTCCACCTTTAATACTAGCAGATACTACAGGAGTTTCTAGTGAGACTACACGAAGTGTCTTTTGGCTTTTTTTGTCTATGATTTTGAGTATTCCACTTGGATTTGCTGTCAAGAGATAGCTTCTACTCTCATCCAAAAATCTATACCCTTTTTCCAAAACAATTCCACTCAATCCCTCTCTACCTATATATTGTCCTCTCTCTAATGTAGCTCCATTACGGCTAAGGTCAATAATATGTCCATTATAAGAGTTTGTAGCAGGAGATGCTGAGAATGTCTTTGCTGGTTTATAATAGCTCTTACCACTACACCCTAAAAGAGCAAATGATAACAGAATAGATAAAAGAGTGATGAGTATTTTCATTACTTTTCCTTAATAGTAGAGTGCTTCAAAAATCCACTAACTACTGCAAGAGGTGACCTCTCATCAATAAGTCCTAATTTATTTTTAGCACTCTTTTTATCTCCATTAAGGATAGCTAAATATCCATCTATATAGAGTGACATATCATTATATACTTTACTATCTGTTACTTTTTTCTCAAGTATACCTGCGTTGTAGCTACTAATATCAGCTATGATACTATTTTTACTAGAAGAGAGAATTTTGAGTGTTTTTATATCCTCATTTTTAACAGCTTCACTATAGCTATATAGCTCATATAGTGCTGGGTTATTCTCTTTGAGTATCGCTATAGACTTACTATTGTCTGATTTTGTATCAGATTTAGTTTGAAGAGTCAAAAATGCCTCATTCGCCTTAATCAATTTAGATTCATGTATTCCATTAAGAATAGCTTTTGTAATAAAAAATCCTAAAACTATTACAATTAATAACCATATTTTAACTTTATGTCTTTTATAAATTGTCTCTAACTTAAATGCGTTCTCCAACATCTTCTCATCACTACTTAACGATTTTGTAACAAAATTTACATCATCTTTAATATTCATAAAACTCTCCTAATAATATTTCTTTGCTGATATTATACCCTTTGGAGTTAAAAGAGGGGTTATAATAACGCCATCATAACCCCAAATTATTAAAATCAAGACGAACAACTACACTTTATATTCATTTCCGATGGCTTCAAATACTTCTCAAACTTCTTATGTTCATCAAATGGATTTTGTGCAATATACAATAAATCTTCTACCAAAGAGTAGTCACCATCTCTAGCTCTCTCTATCGCATCTTCAAGCATATAATTTCTTAAAATATATTTTGGATTAATCTTTTTCATCTTCTCTAATCTAATATCTTGTGAGATTGTTTCAAGTTTTAGTCGCTCTTGATAGAGTCTATTCCACTCTAATATTTGAGGACTTCTATAATCAAAATTATCAATACTCAAATTATAAAAAAAGCTACTATAATCAATCTCTTCACTCTCCATTGCACTAGCTAACTCCGATATAAGTTTTATATCACCCTCTATCTCCTCTTGAAGTCCAAGCTTTTGACTCATAATAGAGAAATATTTTATTTTAAACTTACCTATAAAACTATTGGCATATTTTTCTAATTTATCATAATCTGCAATAGGTGCAAATACTTTAGCAAGTGCCAAAAGATTCCATTGAGCGATAAAAGGCTGATTTTCAAAGCTATAACGACCATCATAATCAGATAAATTACAGACAAACTTTCTATCAAACTTCTCCATAAAAGCAAAAGGGCCATAATCAATAGTTAGCCCCTCAATACTCATATTATCCGTATTCATCACACCGTGCATAAAGCCCACACTCTGCCAAAGAGCTATCATATCCACAGTTTTATCCACCACTTCAAAATAGAGCTGTTCATATCTATTTGGAGTATCTACTAAGTGAGGATAACTCTCTTCTATCACTAAATCGCTCAAAGCTATAAGATTTGTTTCACGATTATCACCCAAATAGGCAAACTCAAACGAACCAAATCGTATCCAAGATGATGAAGCTCGTAAAACAATAGAACCATCTTCTATACTCCTATCACGATAAACGGCAGTATCAGAAGTAATCATAGCCAAAGCTCGTGTAGTGGGGATATTCAGATGATACATCGCTTCACTCATCAAAAATTCTCGAATACTTGAAGATAGTATCGCTCGACCATCTCCCATCCGTGAATAAGATGTGATACCTGAACCTTTGAGTTGAAGATGATAGTTATCTAGTTTCCCTAAGTTTAAAGCTCTTCCATCACCAAGATTAGGTACAAAATATCCAAATTGATGTCCACTATATGCGAGTGAATACGGTACAGAGCCTTTGGCAATAAATTCAGAATTAATAAACTCTACAAAATCATCAACGCTACTATAATCCAAAAACAACTCATCTCTAAGAGACTCATTTATAGCTACCACTCTAGGATTTTCTAATGGTTGAGATGATACTTTAGAGTAAAACCTCTTTGGAATTTTTTCTAAAACGCTACAATCTAGGGTTAAATTTTTCATTATTATATGACCTTTTTACTAATTTGTTTTGTCTCTATAAAGATATACATTCTAACCGAGGAGAGATTGGAACGAGTAAACCCACCATTAAGAGCTACTTGTAAATATCACCTCTACTATCAACTTTTAATATTTGTATCTCTTCTTCATTCATATAAAATAAGATTCTATATTTTGATATTCTTATTCTATAAATTGGAGGTATGTCATTACCAGTTAATCTTTTAACATCACCATTTGGTAAATTTTGAATTGCATTAAATATTTTTTCCTGAAGTTTTCTATTATATTTGGAAAACTTCTTTTCAAAAGTTTTAGAATATGATATTTTCATAATTTATATTTACTTTTAAAATCATTGTTTGAAGTAAATTCTTCATTTGCTAATATCGATAAAATTT
Organism: Sulfurovum sp.; assembly: GCA_045267865.1. Classification (GTDB taxonomy): domain Bacteria; phylum Campylobacterota; class Campylobacteria; order Campylobacterales; family Sulfurovaceae; genus Sulfurovum. The sequence goes on from JASFZJ010000014.1 coordinate 11,397, forward strand.
CTTTTTCATCATTTGCTTCTAATATTAAATTAGCTTGTTGTTTTGTTTTACTATTTTTTGAAAGATATTCATTTAAACTTTCTCTAATAATTTGAGAAATTGATTTTTTTTCAATAAAACTAAATGCTCTTGCTTGTTCATATAGTGCTTCATCTATTGTTAAATTTAATCTATGCATAATTATTTCCTTTGTGTAGTGATGTATAGATGTATTATATCGTAAATTTATTACTTCATATCTACGATATTTCGTGGGAATGCTTATGAGAGTTTATTGAGCTGACTATATACATTCCAACCGAGGACGGATTGGAATAAGGAAAAAGTATAATGTTGTCTTAATTATTATAACTATTATTAATATAAGTTATGTGTATCTATTTAGTGTACTAAGTGTTGTTTTGCTATAATGAGGTTGATTAAATAGTTAAATTATAAAGGAAAATATTATGCCATTTCAAAGAACTATGAGAGATAAAGTTAAAGTAATAAAATCAGATGGTCAGGAGATTGAAAATCTTAAAGCTAGTATTCAAAGCAAAGAAATTATCATGCAAATGCAACCTAATCTATTTATAGAGCCTAAAGATATTATCCAAAGAATAATGAGTAATGGAGGAACGGAAACCTTTGAAGTGATAGATCCAGTATTTTATGAAGCTTTCCATAACATACCAGCTCACTATATAATGGAAGTAAAAAAACTTGGAATACCTGAAGCAGAAAAAGCTATTGAATCTATAATTTATAATATTAGTGGAGCTAATGCTAGAGTGAATAATAATTCTACGGACAACTCTACAAACATCTTAAATGTAAATCAAGATGTTACCGATCATCTAACTTTACTTCGCCAAGAAATTGAGAAAATTGTTAGTTCAAATATAGAAAAAAAAGATGCTATTGAAGTAGTTGATGCCATTCAAGGACAATTTGAATCAGGCACACCAAGTAAAGCAGTTATTAAAACGCTACTTTCAGCATTACCTCATGCTGGAAGTATTGCTTCAATAGGTTCATTTCTTATTTCAGCTATCAGTGGCTAAAATTTTCTTTCGTTCCCATCTCTCCTAAGTGGGAATACTTATAAGAGTTTATTGAGCCGACTATAACTAGAAAAAATTATCCACTTATATCTAAAAAATATGAACAGCCAACCATACAGTACCCTTTTTCACTTTTTTAATTTTATGTCTGCTCTTAGCAGGGATAAAGAGTGTATCACCTTTGGAAAGTTTGATTTTTTTGGAGTCCACTATAAGCGTAGCTTTACCTTCAAGTATCAAAACCCACTCATCTTCATCTTGTTTATACTCCTGAGATTGTAGTTTATCAGAACTCACGATACGCATAATTTTTATATTTTTATGTTCAAGAAGGAGTTTGAACTCTTCATTTTTTTTGGGTATTTTGATGTTATTTAAAATATTCATCTAAAATCTACAACTCAACAATAGTAACACCCAAATTACCACTAGGACGATAATACTTAGATATTTTGGGATGAGTTTGAAGATATTCACCCACTAGCTTAGATAAAATCCCTCCACCAGTTCCGTGGATAATCTCTACTTCATTCAATCCATTCACAAGTGCATCAGAAAGGAATTTATCTACTTTGTCTATCGCTTCATCTCCATACATTCCTAAGAGTTTGATAGACATACTTGCTCCTGATTTCTCTACGCTTACGGTAGCTTTTTTTACTCTTGGTTTTGGTTGAAGTTTTGGAATTTCCATACTTCTTTTGAGTTGAGTCATTGGTACTCTCATCTTTAATCCATCTACTATAATAGTAGCTTCTTTACTTGTTATACCTATCACTTCTCCTTTGTGAGAGCGATATTTAACTCTGTCTCCGACTTTTAATATAGCTTTATCTATAGGTTTAATCTCTTTGGGTCTAAACTCTTTTCTCTTATGTGCATCATTGAGTAGTCTTCTTCCCTCTGTAGATTCTTTGGCTTTTAGAGCTTCTCTTGCTTTTTTGGTGGCACTATTATATCTATTCTCTAGTGTTGCAATGGCTTTTCTGTGACTCTCTTGGAGATTTTTCTCTTCATCTTTTAGCCTATCTTTTTGATTTTGAATAGATTTTATATCATCATCTATTTTGGCTATCTTACTTCTCATTTCTCGCTCTAGTGAAGTGGATTTCTCTATAAGTTCATTGAGATTTTCTTTATCCTCTCCATATACCTCTTTGGCTTTTTTAACTATTGATACAGGTACACCATACCTTTGAGCCGTCTCAAAGGCATAACTCTTACCGATACTTCCTTGCAAAAATGTATAAGTAGGTAGCCGTCTCTCTTCGTCATACAACGCAGCGATAAGCTCCACCTCATCATCTGTTGCCATAAGTGAAGCCAACCGTTTGTGGTGAGTCGTGACTACAAAACAGATGCCTCTTTTGGTAAGCTCATATAACATAACCCGAAAAAGACTCGCTGCCTCATCACTATCCGTCCCTAACTCTATCTCATCAACTCCAACTATCGCATCTTTTTTATGAAATAGCTTGGCAAACTCTTGCATCCGTCCTGCAAATGTAGATATATCATTTTTGACTGATTGTGGGTCATCAATCACGGCTTCTATACTCTTGAAGTGACCTACGGTAGTCTCTGCTATATCACATCCAAAAGGAAGAAGATATCTGCTCATATATACAGCACTCAAAATAGATTTGAGTAACATCGTCTTACCACCTGCATTTACACCTGTGACAAGCATTACTTGTTTATTAAAGTTGATAGAGACGGGGATAGGATTATCAATAGCAGGGTGTTTAAACTCTGTGAGTTTTATTGTTTTTCCTTTAGATGGAAGTACAAACTCATACTCTTTGCTCCGTGCAAAACTTACTCTTGCTTGATAGTGGTCAAATCTATCATACTCTTTATTGATAAACTCCAAAAACCTATTCCACTCAAAAAATAGTGCTGATATTTTCTTACAATATCTATAAATAAGCTCCTCTTTATTACTTAGCAATGCCGACTCTCTCTCTTTTAGATTGGATATGCTTTGAGGTATGATATAGAAAAAACCTCCACTACTTCTAGCCACAACAGTAGCCTTGATAGCATTATTAAAGCCTCCTCGCACAAGTAGAGTCTCTTCTCCACCGTTGAAGTGTATCTGTCTATCCACGAGATAATCAGTCAAAGATGATGAGTGAACTATCTTGTAGAGTCGCTCTCTTATATCTATTTTATTTTGTTTAATAGCTCTTTCTAATTTATATAGCTCTTCGTCTTGCTCGGAGTTTATATCTCCCTCTGCTGTAAAATAGCCTATCACTTCTTGTATCTCATCAGGTATCTCAATATTACCTATCCACGAGATAAGAGGGTCTGTAAACCCAACAGCACTAAGAGTATTGAAGTATGAAAAAATAGTCACAAAAGCATAAATCTCATCAAGAGATAAAATACCTTGTTTTTTTATCATATTAATTTCTCTATCTAAATTGGGGACTGATTTGGGAGTGGGAAATTCGACTTTGGTGAGTGCTTGAATATATCTATAGTGTTGATTTATATCACCCATCATAGCTACAGGTTTCTCTCTAGCTAAGAATTTTTTGAATTCTATGATATAACCATCAAGGTCAAGCTTTTCTATAATGGATTTTTCGTTTAAGTGTTGTTTTGGCAAAAATAATTCCTCTAATAATATATAGAGGAATTATATCACTTTTAAACTATTATCTCTTTTTATAACATCTTTTAGAGTTACATCTCTTTTTTTGCTTACTATTTTTTCTTATGCTTTTACCCAAAAGATAGATAAGTTGGTCTTTGGTCAATACAGCTTTTGTTCTATTGATACACTCAATACGCAATAGAGTAGCATCTGTTCTAAGTAGAGCTAACTCTTCCATATCTGCCTTGATAGCTTCTACAGTTGTACCAGAAGTAATAGCTAGTTGTATAGCTCTTTTTTTGGTTCTAATATCTTTTTTAAGACTTTTTGAACGAGGCATCATATCGTTTTTGATAGTAACAAGTTCTTTAAACTGCTCAACATCTAATCCTAGTAATCTATCTTTTGAAGACATCATAACAACTTTAAGAAGTGGAGTGAGACCTCTTTTGATTAAAAGTGAAGAGCTATGTTTTCTCTTACCATGCTTACCTTTATTCATACCTCGGTGCATACCTTTTACATGGTTATGATTTTTGTGGTGTTTTTTCATACCTTTACATTTACATCCACCTTTACACTCACACTTAGTACCAGTTGTACATTTGCACTTAGCTTTTGGAGTATCTACTACAATAGCCTTAGTTTTACATTTACAAGGCTTTTTAACAGCCACAGAAGTAGTCTCAACAGCTTTAACAACAGTAGCAACAACTACAGGAGCAGTCTCAGAAACTTTAACTGCTACTTCTGGAGTAGTTACCTCAGTTGTTTTAGTAACATTACCATCTGCAAGAAGCAAAGAAGCCGAAGCTATCATCATTATCAATATTTTTTTCATATTTATCCTTTAATTTTGAAATATTATAGATTGTATCTAAGTTAGATTAACAAAGTTGTTTTAAAGAGATGAAATTCACGGTAATTTAAGTAGTTTTTATTTAGCTTTTTGATAAGGTGTTAGTAATAGTAGATAATTGTAATAGGATTTAAGAAATTGAAAAAAAGTAAAAATGAGAGATTAAAAGATATGGAAAACAATAGATTTAAAGCTCTCTTTCAAAATACACAGCAAGGTATTGTATATATAGATAAAAACAATGTTATTATTGATATAAATCAGACTGCTTTGGATATTATTGAAGAGGAATCTATTTGTGTATCTAAAAAATATAGCGATTTAAATTGGACTTTTATTGATGAGAATAATCAAACTATATCTATGGAGGAGTTGCCATTTAGAAAGGCTATTAAAACTAAAAAAATACAAAAAGCATCTGTTTATTCTATATATAAACCAACATTAAAAAAATATATATGGCTCAAAATGGAAGCTATACCATATTTTTCTCCAGAAGATAGAGAGATTATAGGTGTATTTTGTATATTTACCGATGTAACCAAAGAGTATGTTTTAAATAAAGAGGTAAATCAACAATTAGAAAACTTCAAAACACTTGGGAATAATATACCTGATATGATACTAAGAGTTGATAGTAATCAAAATATCCTATTTGCAAATAGGA
>JASFZJ010000015.1:0-27328 GCA_045267865.1 Sulfurovum sp.
TCTCAACTATCTGCACTGAACTTCTTGGACTATTTGGTGTTTTTTTGACTCTTACAAACATAGTAAACTCTTTTTTAGGATTTTATTTATTATTTACATAATACTATATCAGAGTTTAAAGAGTAGAATTACGAATAATAGATAGGCACTACAAGGAAGCGTTTAGCAAAGAGTAGCCTATTTTAGGGGGTTGATTGGTATTTAAGAATTCTTTAGGGTGAAGTCAGGAGAATTAAAACTTGGAATATTCGGAATCGGATGGCTTTGCCTCCGTTGTTCGGGCATAAATGCTCCGTTTCCAAAAATACAAAAATCCTTAACTTAACGCCATTGACTCTGCCCCTAAAGGTAACTTTTTATTTTTTTATTGGCAAAGAGTGTGAACTACTTTTGTAGGATTAGGGACGATGCCATAAAATAGGGTATTTTTTGGATTTAGTCTCTGTTTATGATGTTTTATCCACTCAATAGAGTGAAATAACTGAACTTACCAATTACTAGTAAACTCTATATTGTGAAGTTGGTTATTATGGACTATCTCTACCATACTATTTTTAGTAATCATAAATGCATCGCTCCCAAAACCACCATATTGATAATCTATTTGGACTAGTTGATTACCACTTGTAGTGTTCCATTCAATAACTTGCTTAACCATATCATCGAATATGGCTAAAATATTATTATATCTCTTTTCGTTAAATAGTAAATTATTACCATCTTCGGCAAAATAACAAATATATTCATCATTATTAATATTTACAGTTTTTTCAATTTGAAGATTATGCCTTTCTTTTGTACCTATAAAATCTATTCTTTGGAATGTTTTCTTGCTTATCCAGTCTATACTCCGTACTGTATTGTCTTTTTTGTTCATTCTTTGAACTCCTTATATTTTGTTTTTTTGATTAGCCATTTTTTAGATGATTGAGTAGATTGTAACAAGTAATTATTTAAAATATTGGATATATAAGCTTTAGAATCAAAACTTTTACAGAAACCTATTCCTAATTTCTATTTGTTATGCAACTAAACTGTAAAATACATACTTTTTTGGTAGTGTGTAATTCTATTATAGACTTCACAACTAAGTTATGTAGCTAGAGAAAGTATTTTTTCATACTTTGCATAATATTTATTATAGAGACTATGAAAATTATCATAAGAATCTTGAAGTGTTTTTCGATGTTTAATATCTATCAAAGTTTTTAATCCATGAACTGCATTCTCTAAAATAACTATATTATCTACAAATATTGGAGAAGACTCTTTATCAATAAAATCATAAAGGTTTCCTCGATTATTATTAAAATAATCATTAGCTTCTTTTATACTTTGTTCAACTTTTTTAAAAAGATTTTCATTAATAGATTGTTTATGTTCAATATCCTTAAGTAATGAATTAACACTATTTTTCACACTAGACATTTTTGATAATAATCCTTTTATTACAGCTTTTGTATTTTTATTTGTTTCATATTGATTTTTTAAATTTTCAAATTTTTTGTCATTTTCATGTTTAATAGAATACTGAAGTCTAGATTTAGCCCAGAATACAAGTATAGCAACTATGCCAGTGAGTGAAACTCCATATAGTAAATTTTCTGATGTCATAATATTTCCTTGATAAGTTCTTTTTATTTCTTCCCCTTGAGAGTTAATTCTTCAATTACTCGAGAAAGATTAACTCCACAACTATTGCTTAATAATAATAAAGATATTCCTAAAATCTTTTTTCGATATCCTCCATTATCTACTTTGACTATTACATCTTCTAAAAAATGAATTTTATTCTCAATAATATTGATATTTTCTTCTGAAAGTTTTCTTTCTAAACCATCAGTTTTTGTAACTATACTTCCTTTAATAACTTTTAGCTGTTTTATTGTATCTTCTACTAGTGTGACTGATATTTTACCCTTACTATAGCTTTTATATGAAAATATACCATCAATATTAATGGTAAAAATATCTATACCTGCTAATTTTAAAACAGTTAATGCATTTGTTATATATTCATTCAAATACATTTCATCTTCAATACCTAATTTTTTTCTTTGACCATTGTCTCGATTCATTACAGAGTATTTATTTGCATTTTTTGAATATGAAATAAATTTTTTTTCAATATTATAGGCTATTGCTATATTCATTTTTTTTGATGAAAAAATCAAAACTTTATTCCAATAATGTTTTGAGTTATTATGTTCTTTGAGCCTTTGTCTTATATCATCACCTTGCCCAATATAGATTTCATTTCCGTGCTTAACTCTGTCATAGTGGTCTGCATATATAACATATACGCCTACAATATCTAAGGTTTTAGACTCGGAATTATTCATAAAAGTTTTTCTACTTAATCTAATGATGCAACCATCCCAATCTTTTGATTGAATAAAATCAGCTCCATCAATATATTCATGTTTTCTTATTTCAACAGTTTTTATCAAAAGTTTACCTTACCTTTACTACTCTAATAATATTATATCATCTTCCTTGAGTGGTATTTTGATTATACAAACATAAAAGAACTCACAAAACTTATCACTCTACCTAACACTCATCAAATCAATCAACTCTTTATCTTTAAAGAGAAGTATATTGACCACTTCACTAATATTTTTTTTCTGCTCTTTTGCCAATTTGGCAATAAAACTCTCTATCTCAGGTTCAAGGTAGATAGGGAGATTAAATTTTGCACTTTGATTATAAAACTTCCCTCTTTCTCCATTAGAAAAATCATACTCTTTTTTCATTTTTTATCCTTGTTGATATATTTTTTGTTCATTTTTAGTAGTTTTTCTAGCAGAGATTATACGGATATTATAGTTATCTTTGTCAATAGATATATAAGTATGAATAACTACTAAAGTCCGTGTAGCTGTATCCATCCCTATAGTCAGCCAACGCTCTTCATTCTCACTATGTTCTTCGTCTGATATAGAGATAGCCTGTTTATCTCTAAAAACAGCAGTGGCATTCTCAAAACTTATTTTATGTTTAGTAAGATTTGTAAGGGCTTTATCCCTATCCCACTCAAAATTATAATTCACAAACCAACCTCTATAAGTATTTCAAATTAAGTATATCAGATATTATGTGAAATATAGATAAATGAGTTTTTCTAATTTTACAATTATATATACCACTACAAATAATCCCCTCTCCCACACATCAAAGTAAATTCACAATATTTACACTTGGGCAACTCTTCACACTTCTTAGCTACAAAACTAGTAGTCTGTTTGAGTTCTATTATCTTCTCTCCTAATAGATGGTTTTTCTCCTCTAGTGCTGTTATCTCTTCGAGTTTTCCTCGCTCAAATATCTTTAGAAAAACTAAATCTATATTTGAATATTTTTCTTTCAGGATTAGATAGTAGATACTCATCTGCAAGTCTGTTAAGTTTTCTATATTTTTTGATTTGTTTGCTTCTGCTGTTGAGCCTGTTTTGTAGTCTATTACTAGGGTCTCTGTGTGGGTTTGGTCTATCCTATCTATTCGTCCCTTAAACTTCAACCCTCCTATCTCTCCTTGGAACTCTATCTCTCTCTCTACCACCTTGTAACCTTGTGCGAAATGGTCTATTTGTGTATCTATATAGCCTTTTAGTTTCTCTCTCCATAGTAGCTTTTGATAATCTAGCTTTGCACTATCATAAGGTAATAGCGTATCTAGGAGTATATCTATCTGTTTTTGCATCTCTTCTGCTGTCTGATATGAGTCGTTTTCTCTATGCAGATGGTCTAAGAGTGAGTGCAAAAATGAGCCTTCATTTAGCTCTGCTTCTTCTTTTTGTGGCTTTATTTTTTGGATATATCTATAATAATATTTACGTTGGCAGTCGAGATAAGTTTTAAGTCTTGAAGCTGACCATACTATATCAAATGCGTTGAAATTCTCAACAACTGGGTCAAGTGGTGTGATGATTTGTGATGGCTCATTATAGAGTAGATTTAGCTGTGATGATATCGCTATAGCACTATCTAGTCCTAGCTCATAGAGAAATTTTGAGGGTAGTCTATTTTCGCTTGTGCTATAGATAATTGATACAGATGAGGCTTGTTCTAGTAGTCGTTTATAATACTGCTTTTGGAGTGATTCTCTATCGTGTTTTGTAGGTAAATTGGCGAAACTTCGTACCGATGAATTGAGGAATTGGTCTTTTGAGGAGCTTGATGGTACGATACTCTCGTTAAAATCTATAATGACTACACCCTCGTAAGCTACACCTCTTGTCTCCAATACACCCATAACGGTTATCATACCTCCACGAACATCATCTATCGTTATCTCACCTAATGATTTTAGCCACAAAAATAGCCACTCTTTGGGAGTAAATCTAGCCTTTTCAAATATCTTGCTAAAGTAGATATAGCTCTCTTCTACTCTCTGATTATATCGCTCACCTCTACTATTTCCTATTAGTGGAGCGTCTAAGAGTTTAAGCCCATCTAATATGAGAAAGAAACTATCTACTTCACACTTTTTGGAGTGAGGAATATTGTCTATAACTTCTATATCAAAACCATATCTCTCTACTATAAATCTATCCTCTTTCTCTCTACTTTGCCAATATCGGTAGATGGCATCAAGTGATTTATAGACTCTTTTTTTACTATAATCATACCCCATAGCGAAGTTGAGATTGTGGTATCTATCAAATATCATAAACTGCTCCTTGATAGACTCATCAGGCAAAATCAACACTATATCATCAGGTGAGATACCACTGCTTACCATCTCTTCAATCTGTGCAAATGCCAATGCTACTTGTTCTATTCGCTCTTCTGTAGAGAATATAGAGGCTATGATAACGGCATCATTTGGCTCTGTAGATACAATCTCTTTACTACTCATATCAAAACAGATATGTGAGTTGTTGGGTACGATAACTCCAATATCTTCAAAACGCTCTTGCATTTTGAGATTAAATTTACTTGTAGTGTAGTAGATAAGCACTTTTGTATATTGAGATATTTTATCAATAAGTTCAAGCTCAAAACGGCTTAAATATCCCTCTAAGTGTATCTCTATGGTAGAGTAACTTTTGATAAAGCTCTTATTGATATGATAAGAAGCAGGAATAAAAGCTTTGTCAATAAATCCCTCTTTGTCTAGTATCTGTTTGTAGTTTTTAAGTAGCTTTTCTAATATCTCTAGGTGACTCTCAAACTCAATATAAGCATCAGCTGTAGCTAAAGTAGCAAAGCTCACCTGCTCACCAGAAAGCTCTTCAAAAAACTTAAATAATGCATCACTTTTGGTAAAAAATCTCACAAGAGAGAGGTCTACCTTTAGATTTTCAAATGCCTCAAATTTAGCAGATTGTCTCAAAAAAATAACCCTTTGGAGTGGGTCTATTTGGGTTTTCTTTGGGATAAGAGTAGAGCGTCGTTCAAACTCATCTATACGCATAAGAGCAGGGATAAATCCATTTTGCTCTTTATGTTGTGCCACAACTCGTCTCAATGCCCTTGAAGTGGGATATATATGTAGCCTTTTCATCTATTTTGGTGTTCGTTTCGTTTTTTTAATAATCTATCCCTTTTGCTTATATAATCTTTGATATTTTTACTCTCTTTCTCTTTTTTTCTTTTGTCTATAAGTTTCGTATAAATATTTTTCTTCATAGCCCTTTTTTGTTTCAATCGACTCCACGCAGAGCTACCTTGATAACCGATAAAGTCATATATCCATTTTTGTATCTTATGTACAAGCCAATTAAGTACCTTTTTGAGTGGCTTATGAAAAATCTTATCAGCATACGACTCCATCCACCCAAAGAAGTAGATAAAAAAGTTATAAAATTTACGCAATATTTTGGCAAGAAAAGGAACTTTTTCCATCCAAGAGAGTAGCCACGAAAATATCACTACCTCTATAATAGGAGCTAACCAACTACTCCATAGATAGTCTGTAAAGAAATATAAAACACTACTTCCCACTTTGAGAAATATAGCTAATAAAAAACTCCATACTTTGGCTACAAAGACTTTGATAGCAATCATACTACCCATAAAATTCCCCACAAAACCAAGTGAGCCGATAAATGCGAAGATAGTAATTATCTTTTTTACTATTGTAAATCTGCTAAAGTTCTTTTTGGCGTGGATAAAAAACCTCTTTATATCCTCTTTAAGATGTTCTATAAAGTGTATCTTGAAGTTCTCCATCACCACCTTTTCGATGATATATCGTTTGCCTAGACCAGTGACCGAGAGGAGTGCTATCTTTTTGAGAAATATCGTTAAGATAAACTTACCATTGACAAGAAAAAATGTCACAAATAGAGATATAATATTTCGCTTTACAAAAAAGAAAGCCCTAACAAAAAACGCCACTAAAAAGGCGTAAATATCATCCACTCCATAGACGACCACCAAACTAAGCATCAAAACAAGAAGACCTCCTGCAATAACCTCTCTTCTCATATCATTTATCTCTTTAGTGAATTTTTGAGACTTCTATATATCTCTTTTATTTTTGTTATAAATGGGCTACTTTGGCTAAAGTGCTTTAATTTAAACTCTCTAAACCATAATTTTATAGAAGATAAATAGACCATAGTGCTTTTGTGTATCTCTGAGGATTTAAGCCAAACAATCCCTCTCATAATCCAATCATAGAGCCACTTAAACCACCCAAACTGCATTAGCTTATCTTCTGTGACCCTAAAGAGCCAAAAAGTAAATCCTGCGATAGGTATTTTGGATATATAAAGAGCAATACCCAAAGCCATCTGACCACTCACAAAAAGCATACCTGCATAAATCCCCACACCCTCAACAACTATGAGTAGTACAACAAAAATAGAGAGGATAAAAGAGGCATTAATAGTTTGAAGTTTGACCTCTAGCGTCTGCAAGATTTTGAGAGAACGAATAGCCTCATAGATGGGTTTAGCGATACCATCCCAAATAATCTCTTCAAAGATTATATAGATAAAGACAAGTATAAGCTGAATTATAGAGATAATTCTATTTTTGATAGAAGATAATATAGACATTGAAATTCCTAAAATGATTTTGGGATATTATAGCGAAATATTGTATCTTAACCAATTTTTTTAGTTAGTGATATTTTTATCTCAGTCTCAAACTTAGTTTGAGATTAATCAACTCCTAAATCTTTCACAACTTCATCACCATAACTTCTCTTCAATACAAATCTAAAGATTATATCTTTTATAATTAGTCCTAAGCATATTAGCCATAGTATATCCATTATGATATTGGGTTTGTATTCTAGTCCATATATCTCTTTTAGGATTTTGCTCATTGGAAAACGGGAGTGCCGTCTGCTTGGTGAGTTTTTGACTCTTTTTGAGCTTCTACCATAGCTTCATAAGCCATAATCTCTCCTCTTACTTCATTGATTTGTATGACTGTAACGCCATCATCACTAGACCATGCTACTTCTACCTCTCCACCATACTCTTCACCCATCATCTCTATCTTTTGGGCGTATTCATTTATATCTAGGCATATCTCCATACTCTCTTCTTTGGTGGTATCACTTAGCTCTATATACCATCTTCCTAAAGTGTTTGTTTTGATTAATGACTCTATGATTACCATATTATACGCCTCCTTGAAAATCTTTTTTTCTTAGGTCGCCATTATAGATAATATCTCTTATATCCATACTCTCATCACTTAGAACTGGTGGTACTACTGCTGATTTTTCTAGTGCATCTATAGCTTCATTTAGCTCTTCTTGGTAGCTTTGCATCATATCTGCTGTGATTACGCCTTTTGTAGTTTGGATTTGGACTAATTTTTTTATCTCTTCTTCTACTCCTGTGCCATCTACTGTGACTATCATCTTGCCTTTTGACTTGTCTCCAAAGTGATAATCACATACATCACCCTCTTCTAATCTTGCCTTGAGGTCATCATAATTTTCTTGTTTTACCTGTATTACTATGCTTGATATATTCATCTTTTTTGCCTTTTATTTGATATTCCATACCATTATTGTATCATCATCACTTGATGAGAATAGTGTCTGTTCATCTTGAAATATAATACTACTTAATCTACTCTTTTGACCTGAGAGGATTGCTATCTGCTCTTTGGTTTGTGGCTTGTATATATATATACTATTCTCCTCATCCATCGCAAATGCTACGATATTGGCACTTGGGCTAAGTGCTGTGGCATAAACTAAAAATGTGCCTTCGATATAGCTACCACTATCGTTGGATACTGAGTATATAGAGCCTCTTCTATCTTGTCCTGCACCTACTACTCTATCCTTTTTTATATCTACACTATAGACATTATCTACATTTTGCCCTCTAAACTCTCTTATAATATTTCCCTTTTGGGTATCTATAAGAGTCAATACTCCACTCTCACAAGCAAATATAGCTTGGCTTTTATCTTCATTTAATGCAAAATCAGAAAATTTGGATTGTCCTAATGATAGTTGATATATCTTTGTTTCAGACTCTATATCATATAATATAGCCTCATTACCTAATAATCCCAATAGAATATGTGTAGAGTCTATAAATCGTGCTTTTAGTATGATTATCTTATCTTTGTGGCTTATTAATTGTTTGGTTTGGTTGTTCCAATATATCGATAGATTGGTATATCCATTTTTACCACTATTACTAAGTATCAGATATTTAAAATCTATCTTATCCACAGAGTAGATTTTGGCAGATATTTTATCACCTACAAAATCTATTATCTTTGGAAGTTTAATAGTTTTAATAAATCGACTCTCTTTATGATTATATACTTGTAAAATACCTCTATCTGTACCTATGATAAGTTCATCTTTATTCAGTACCATATCAGTAACTGTGCCATTGGCTTCTATCTCAGAGATAGGTGATATTGGTCTGCTTTGAGAACAAGCTACTATAACAGCTAGTAGTATTACTATTTTTTTCAAGATATTTTCTCCTCTATTTGGTTGAGCTTTATTGGAATATAGCTTATAGCTTCTGTAGGACATCTAGCTAGACAAAATCCACAAGATGTGCATTTACTATCATCTATTATTGGGTTAAATAGTCCATTAAAGAGAATAGCATTATCTATACAAGGCTCTTTACAACTAAAACATATTACTCCATGGTGTGCTACACAATCGTCTAATGAAATCTTAAATATTACATTCAGATTATCATCTGTATTAGTATGTGTTAAGTCTAATACATTTGAACTGCATACTTTAGCACAATCTTCACAAAAAGTACAACCACTTTTGGAAAAATCTACTCTTGGGGTATCATTTTCTATTAATATAATCTGCTCATCACAAGAAGTTACACATGCTTTATCTTCACATTTGATACACTCACTCTGAAAAAGAGATTGACTCAAGCCATAAGGAGGACGCACTATCTCTAGTACCTCATCCCCTTTAGTTAATGGTTTTCTAAAACTATTTAGAAATTCTCTCCTTGATGCCACTACTCAACACCCTCATTCATCGTATCAATAAGGCTAGAACTAGCTTTCTCTGTATCATTTGAGAAATCAGGTCTAAATGTATTGGCTACATCTGTCTTGGTTTTTGACTGTGGTGCATGGCACTGTGTACAGTTAAATCTACCTTGATAAAGCGTCTTTGTCTTTGTCGTTTTTGCTATCTTTATATCACTTGTATTTTTTAACTCAGAACCTAACTCTTGTCCCTCTTTAAATACTTTACCATCTTTCATAATAGTATGAGGTCTATAGTTGGTGAAGTGAGTTTCAGATAGAGGTGTTGCACCCATACTCTTAGCAACTTCAGGCATATGACAACCTAGACATTGATTATTGTTAGTTGTAATTGGTAATAATCCATCTACAGAGTGAGGTATCATTGGAGGTGCATCTAAAAATGCTCTTTCAAATTTAGTCGAAGTACCAGCTACAGGTCTCGTATAATCAGTCAATGAGCCCTTTGCCTTCTCTTCATTATATAAATTTGTTTTTCTTAGACCTAGCTCTTTTTCTGTTACACTAGCTTTATTACCCAAATTCTCTTCGTCTATACGAACTTTACTAGATGCATCTTCATTTAAGTCAATTAGTGAAGCTTTTGGTTCTTCTTTTACAGCTTCTTGTTTCTCTTCTTTTTTCTCTTCTACCTTTGTAGCTTTATTCTCTTTTTTGACTACAATATCACTACTATTACTATGGTTATTTTTCTTCTCTACCATCTGCATCACACCATAAATACCTGCACCTATCAATAGCAATACTACTAATGTTTTTATCACTTTACCCATCTTATCCTCCTATTTATAAATCTCGGATACTAAATCCTAGTGCATTATCACAGCACACATCTACACATCTTCCACAGTTTGTACACTCACCATCGGTTACTGAAATACTCTCTTTGTTTATCATAGACAATACTTGATTTTCTGGACATATTACTTTACAATCCATACAATTAGTACAGGCATTATGGTCATGTTTTACTCGTATAAGGCTTTTACTTCCTATGATGGAGTATGTAGCACCTAAAGGACATAGATGTCCACACCATCCATTTTTGACTCCAAAAAGGTCAAACAGGAAAATAGCAAAGATTAAAGCCCCACCCATACCAAATCCAAAGATAAGACCTCTTTGCATAATAGTAATAGGAGATACAGTCTCAAAAGCACTAACACCCACAATAGCAGAGACAATTATCCCTACTACCATAATCCAATACCTAGCACTTCTTTTGATAAAACGGTAATTTACCTCTTCTTTATCAAGATTGAATTTTCTTCTAAGATAGTTGGCTAAATCTGTGACCATATTAATAGGACACACCCAACTACAAAAAGCTCTTCCACCAATTACAAAATAAAAGAGTGTAATAATTAAAGCACCAATAAGCACATCAGTACCTAAAATAAATCCTGTAGCTAAAACTTGAACCACATTATAAGGGTCTGCTAAAGGGATAACACCAAAAAGAAAAGATGTTCCAAATGTTCCTGATAACATCTTCCAACCATAAATATTTGCACCCATATAAAGCACCAAAATCGTAATCTGACTAATCCGTCGCAGGAGTAGATATTTTATATTTTTCAATACTCCACCTCCATATTTAGATAATCAACTGGTGCTTTATCACTTCGTTCATTTTTGGTATTTATCTCTTTTGCATCTTTTACTCTCTCTTGGTCTTTGGCATCCCATCCTTTGACATAGTGGTCTCCTGCTTTTCCTTTTGCTATATTATTTGGTAGTACAAATATAGCAGGTTTCTCTGTTACACAAGCCTTTTCACACAAGCCACAACCCACACAAGCCTCATCATGAACAACTGGCAACAAAAATGCGTGTTTACCTGTCCTATCATTTTTTTGATACTCCAAAGTGATAGCCACATCCAAAAGAGGACAAGCCCTATAACAAGCATCACACTGTATGCCCCAAAATGCAATACAAGACTCTTTGTGAACAATAGCCAATCCCATTGAAGAGATATTTATATCTAACTCTTTTTTATCATTAGTAAGTGTTGTTATATCCAAAGCACCAGATGGACAAGCCACAGCACAAGGAATATCTTCACACATAAAACAAGGAACATCTCTAGGTATAAAATATGGTGTTCCTATCAAAATAGAGTCACCACCTTTTGCCATTTTTAGAGTTCCTTCTCTTGCCTTACCACTCTCTTTATCTATATTTGTATCTCTATTGGTACACGCCTCTGCACACAATCCACACTTGATACAAGCACTCAAAAAATCACTCTCTCTCAATGCTCCAGGGGGACGCAAAACTAGAGGAGAGGCTTTGACACCATCGCCATAACCACTCCATAATGCTCCACCTAAAACAGCTAATCCCACACTTTGGAATGAGGTCGCCATAAAATTCCGTCTGCTATTTTGCTCTTTCAACTACTATGCCTTAGTAAGCTTCACTGCACATTTTTTGAAGTCTGTCTGTTTTGACATAGGACAAGTGGCATCAAGACATACTTTGTTGATAAATACTTTCTCATCAAACCATGGTACAAATACAAGCCCTTGTGGTGGTCTATTTCGTCCTCTTGTCTCTACTCTTGCTTTGACTCTACCACGACGAGAATCAACCCAAATAAGTCCACCTCTTTTGAAGCCTTTTTCTTTTGCATCAGCAGGGTGCATATAACATAACGCTTCTGGTACAGCACGGAAAAGCTCAGGAACTCTCATAGTCATAGTTCCACTATGCCAATGCTCCAATACTCTACCTGTACATAACCACATATCATAAGTCTCATCTGGCATTTCAGGAGGATCCATATAAGGTCTTGCAAAGATTTTTGCTTTATTTTTCAAAGATTTTTTCTTTTTATCTTTGATACCTAATAGGTCACCTTGTGCTAATGCTTTGGCTAATGTACCGTAGAATGCAAAGTCAGTTGCTCCACTCTCTTTTGCATGTTTTGCTGCATAAGGGTCATACTTAACATTAAATCTCCACTGAGTCTCTTTACCATCAACTACAGGCCATTTAAGTCCTCTTACTTTATGATATACATTAAATGGTGCAAGGTCGTGACCATGTCCTCTACCGAAACCTGCATACTCTTCAAATAGGTATTCGTGAATCATAAATCCATAACCTTTAAAGACTTTACCATCACTACCTTTTACATTTCTGCTATCACCTAAACACTCAGAGTTATCATAACCTTTTTGTGGGAATGACTCCATATCTAGTTTATAAGATTTAGCTCTATCATTGGCAAATAGAATATCAAACATAGTTGTATTCTCATCATATCCCATCTCTTTAGCTTTTGCTATAATATTTGGAAGTTTCTTGCCATTTCTAAGTGTAGATTCACCCCATAAATCTTTGACTGTAAATCTCTTAGATAGCTCAACCCATTGCCAAGTATCACTCATAGCATCACCTACAGGAAGTACTTGTTGTCTCCAATGCTGAGTTCTTCTCTCTGCATTTCCATAAGCTCCCCACTTCTCATAAATCATAGCAGATGGAAGTACAAGGTCAGAAACTTTGGCAGAAATACCAGGGTAACCATCACTTGTTACGATGAAGTTATCCATCTCTCTTGCTGCTTTTATCCAGTGAGATGCACTTGCACTATCTTGATACGCATTACATACATTTACCCACGCAAACTTAATCACACCATCTTCTATATCTCTATGGATTTTCATAATGTGCTGATTACCTACTGGGTTAATCGTACCATCTGGTACATGCCAACCTTTTTCTGTAATCTTTCTATGCTTAGGATTTTTGACCATCATATCAGCAGGAAGTCTGTGGCAGAATGTTCCAACTTCTCTAGCAGTACCACAAGCACTAGGCTGACCTGTAAGAGAGAATGCTCCACTACCTGGTTTAGCTTGTTTGTTTAGCATAAAGTGAACATTGTATGATAGTGTATTTACCCAAGTACCTCTAGTATGTTGGTTCATACCCATAGTCCAGAATGATACTATTTTTCTACCTTTTTCGATATACAAATCAGCTAAATGTTGAAGCTTTTTCTTGTACTCTTCGATGTCCTCATTTGGGTCACCTTTGGTAGTTTTGGCTGTATATTCTAGTGTATATGGCTCTAGTGATTTTTTGTAATCTTCATAAGAGATTTCCCAGTGCTTAAGTGTACCAGCACTGTTTTTCATCTTATCACCCTCTTTGTATCCATAAGGCTCTAAGGCAGGTGCTTCTTTTGCAGATATAGTTTTGACCATCTCTTTGGAGATAGTCTCCATCTCTGCGTCACTATATTTACCATCTGTAAGAGATTTATCACCCTCTCTTCTCATACCATATCCGATATTAGTAGGACCTGTAGCAAATACAATATGTTTATTTACAAAATCCCAATCTATAATCTTTTCGCTCTCATCTCTCATAACTATTTCACGAGCGATATAGTTCCATAGAGTAAGGTCTGTATTTGGAGAGAATATAATCTCCATATCAGCTAAATCTGATGTTCTATGAGTATATGTAGATAGGTTTACTACTTTTACTCTATCTGGATGAGATAATTTTCTATCAGTTACTCTTGACCACAAAATAGGATGCATCTCTGCCATATTTGCACCCCAAGAAACTATCGTATCTGTAAGCTCAATATCATCATAACAACCACTAGGCTCATCAATACCAAATGTCTGATAAAAACCAACAACAGCAGATGCCATACAGTGTCTAGCATTTGGGTCGATAGCATTTGACCTAAATCCTGCTTTCATCATCTTTTGGGCTGCATAACCCTCCATAATTGTATATTGACCAGAAGCAAATACACCTACACCTTCAGGTCCTGCGTGTTTGAGTGCTTTTCTGATATGAATTTCCATCTCATCAAAGGCTCTCTCCCAACTAACAGGCTTAAATTTACCTTTTTTATCAAATTCACCTTTATCATTCATACGAAGTAGAGGAGTCTTAAGTCTATCAGCCCCATACATTATTTTAGCATTAAAATAACCCTTGATACAATTAAGACCACGATTAACAGGTGCTGCTGGGTCACCTTTGACGGCAACTATTCTACCCTCTTTGGTAGCCAACATAATTCCACATCCAGTTCCACAAAAACGACAAGCTGCCTTGTCCCATCGCCACTTAGACTCTGCCTCTTTTGCTTTTTCTTGTGCCTCAAGTGGTACGGTGATACCCACAGCACTTGCAGCCGCCACGGCTGCTGAATTCTTTAAAAAATCTCTTCTATTTAATGACATATTTGCTCCTTAATTAGTAGTTGCGATAAGTATATTTTATCGTGATTAATTATACGATTTATTGATACAAATCAATGTAAAATATAAAAAAGAGTTATATTTTACAGCTATCCAAACCCTTTTTAATACTATTCGTTTCTATTATAGCTAAAAGAGCATCACTTTTTAGTATAGTTACAATATGCTCATTTATAGTTATTATTTGCTCTTTTTTGAGTTTAGTAAGTATGCGAGAGAGAGTCTCAGGAGTGATATTTAATATCGAAGCAATTTGATTATTTTTAAAATGTTGAAAGAGCGTAGGAGTGTGATAAATCAAATCTGCAATTTTGGCTTCAGATGAAAATATAGTCTCTTTATGTAGTAAATTTGATAAAAGTTTTATCCGTTGAGAGAGAGAAGAGATAAAAGCAAGAGAAAATTCTAGCTTATCAAGGCAATTATATAGCTTATTAAGAGGCAGAAGCCCCAAAGAACCATCTGTAAAAAACTCACAACTAGCAGGAAAAGGTATCTTCTCAAAAGCAGCAAAGAGAGCGATAATCTCAGGAGCTTGAAAGTTGTGAATATGCACCTGCCTACCTTGTGGAGATGTTTTAAATAGTCGCACCTCTCCATCTAAAAGAATATGTAAGTAGGCACTCTCATCACCCTCATAAAAGACAATACTATTTTTTTTGTAGTGTTTTATAATAAGGCTAGATTGTAACTCATCTATTTGTGTATCACTAAGCTTTGCAAAAAGTGGTATATCTCTAAGTTCAAACATATTTTATATTTCCTTGATTTAAGTCAATTAGTATAGCATAGAGGGAGATGTTTTATGATAAAGAATTTGGAAAGCGTTACATATATAAAGCATGGCTATAATCTCATATTTAAAAGAAGGAATAAAATGAAAGTAATTATAGATTTGGTTGAAGATTTGCGTGAGGCGATTTCTAATCAAGAAAATTTTAGGCTTATGGCAATGCTTCTGAAAGCAGATAAAGAGGATGAAGAAAGATTGATTTATGCAGGAGAGGCACATCTAAATAGTTATATTATAAATACAGAGAAAAGAGAACTTCTATTTAGTATTGATAGTTCAAAAGAGAATTTGAGCATTAAAGAGATTATCGCTCCTTTGCTTATCTTACCCATCGCTGATATGATGTATGAGATTAGAATTTGTGTAAGTGAACAATATTTTAATATGGAGATTGTGGGATTTGCAAAGAATGAAGAGGAGAAAAAATACTTCCTTATGTTAAAGGTTTAGGATAACTAGCTACTTTAATATGTAACAAAACGATAGAAAATCTAATTTCTACTATGTTCATACTTATCATTTATTATTATTAATATAAGACTTATACTTTTTTATGGTAAGATATATATGATTAATATTACCTATAGAAAGAAGAGTTATTTATGAATTTAACCAAATTAAAAAACAAATTGTCAGATAATAATGAAGATGTTGTAGAGGTATATAAGCTACTTAAAGATGGATTTGGTGCAAAAGGGGTGGATATTCTCTTTTATGATAAAGCCGAAGAGGTCTTTTTTGATAAAATCAATAAGATGAAGATAGATAAAAGGCTCTTAGATGATAAGAGTATATTAGGGAATGCCTTTATCACCAAAAATTCTTATTTTTCTACAGATATTGAGAGTGAGACTAGATATAATTTATCTTTAGATAATCCTCTAAATCTTACTATCCAAAGTCAAATAGTTATACCTATATTTCATAATAATGAGCCACAAGGTATCGTGAGGTTTATGCAACTTCCATCTGTATTTTGCTCCAAAGATTATGATATGCTTATTAGTTTAGCTCCTATCTTTACTAAAATGTTCCTCAAAAATGACTCCACAAGTGTAGAAGATTTACTCTCTGATGATGTAGGAGATATGCTTGATGTTTTTGATAAACTTTATCAAATTACAGAACTTTTTAATGAACTATCTGAGAGAAAGACAAATTTAGAAGTAGGAAAAAGTATAACTATTTGTAAAGCTAGTATAGATAAGATAATGAATGATATGAATACAGATGATGATGAAGATATAGATACTTCTGTAAAAGAGGAGGATAATGTAGCTATTAAAATAAAAGCTGATGTACTTATCGCAGAAGATGTTGATATTAATAGTAAAATACTCAATGCAATGCTTAGTGACCATAATATCATAGATAGTGTTCAGTGTGCTCATGATAAAGAGGAGACTATTGATGTACTTGATAACTTCAAGATGGATAATACTCATATACATCTTCTTTTTATAGACCACCATATCAATGGAATGCTTGATTTGGAGATTACAGAAGAGCTTAGAATGAAAGATACTTTTAAAAATAAAGTTCTTGTTATATCTACTACTAATGACCCAGATACTCTCAATGATGAAAATCTATTTTTTGATTATAGTATGCCAAAACCATTTACAAAAAAGAGAGTAGCAGAAGTGATGGAGCAGATAAAAGCTCAACACTTTTCAAACTAACTCCAAAAACATCTCTTTAAATGGAGTAGGAATACGAGAGGGCTTTGCCTTTTGTATATCTATATAGACAAGTAATACCTCCATTGTAAATATCTTTTTCTCATCTTTATATATCTCTTGAAGTAACACCAAAGATGAGTTCTTTATTTTTAATATCTTGGTTTTAACTTCTAATATATCTCCTAGTGTAGCAGTAGATAAGAAATCGGCATTAATATTACGCACCACAAATCCACTTTTATCACCATCTGAGGGTATCAAATCTCGTATAAAAAACATCTCCGACCTAGCTCTCTCACAATATTTGATATAGTTTGTATGATAAACTATCCCTCCTATATCTGTATCTTCATAGTATATTCTAATTTTCATCTGCTGATTTTATCCTTTTTTGATATAATACCCAAAAAATAGGATTATCTATGGATTCTTTGTTTGACTTTGATAAACGAATATTTAAACACTTCTCGTATCTCCTTATCCTCCAACTTATTCCTCTTTTTATTATATCTTCTTATTTAATAAATGAAATCAATCATCACCTATTTACAAAACAGATGGTCTATTATATTATCGCATTTATTGCTTTTTTTGTCTCTGTTTTTATCCCTTGGAGACAGATTATGTGGTGGTTTGTTCCTCTCTTTTATGTGGGTAATCTAGGTCTTCTTTTAGCTGTAGAGGTGATAGGTAAAACTATACTAGGTGCAAGAAGATGGATAGAACTCCCTTTTGTACATCTTACTATTCAACCCTCTGAATTTATAAAAGTAAGTGTTATTATGATGCTAGGCTACCTTATGACTATCAATCCTCCACCTGAAAAAGGATATGGACTATTACATTTTATGAAGCTCTCCATAGTTATTATAATCCCTTTTCTTCTTATAGCCAAAGAGCCTGATTTAGGAACAGCCTTGGTACTGCTTATTACAGGGTATGGAATACTTTTTGTAGTAGGTATCAACTGGAAAATATGGGTATCTATTGTTGTTATATTAGCGCTAACTGCTCCACTACTCTATGGTCAGCTTAAACCATACCAAAAAAAGAGAGTATCAGACTTTGTAGGAAAGCCTAGCTATCATGTTAGACAAGCTCTTATCGCTATAGGCTCAGGAGGACTAGATGGACAATCAAAAGAGAATGCCACACAAACACAGCTAAAATTTTTACCTGTATCTTCTACCGACTTTATATTTGCCTACCTTGGTGAAAGATTTGGATTTAAAGGTATGCTTTTGGTAATTGGTCTGTATATATTGATTATATTTAATCTCTTATATATATCAGCCAAATATGCAAATGACTATCTTATTAAAGCATTTGCCTCAGGATTAGCCTTTTTGATTTTTGTATATATGGGTGTAAATATTTATATGGTGATAGGATTAGCCCCTGTAGTGGGTCTTCCACTCCCTTTATTTAGCCATGGAGGGACTTCTTTTATTATTTTTGCAGTTATTTTCGGAATTTTGCAAAATTTAATAATTTTTAAAGACTATAGTCGCTATAATACCGACTCGAAAGTAAATATGGTTTCGAAACATTTAAAAAACAAGGGTCGGTAGCTCAGTTGGTTAGAGCACTCGGCTCATAACCGAGTGGTCGGGAGTTCGAGTCTCCCCCGACCCACCATTTTCAATTAACAATCAAAACAAATACTTTTTACTTTCAAATACTTTTGGTACAATACTACCTATTAAAAAATCCTAGGAGATAAGATATGAGATTACTATTTTTGATTATATTTATATGGAGTACGACTATTTATGCCGATTTTAGCAAGAGTGGAGATATAGTAAAAGACAATACTACCAATCTAAAATGGCAAGATAGTAAAAGAGTAATGATTTCAAAATGGAAACATGCCACTCTCTACTGTGGAGAACTTAGCCTAAATGGATACAAAGATTGGAGACTACCTACTATAAAAGAGCTAAATACTCTAATAGATGACTCTAAAGCCAAAGATACTATATACTCTCCATTTATCCCTACATCAAAAATATATTGGAGTGCCACACCAGTACAAGGTGATAGGCAGTTTTCATGGAGTGTAAACTTCAGTGATAGCCTAACACAAAATGCAGATAAAACTTTTTTACATGCTTTAAAATGTGTAAGAGGTGGAAAGTAGGAGTTTTCTACTTTTTAAGTCTATCTTTTGAGATAACCCTTTTTATAAAAATTATAATAAAATAGCCTTGATTTTCCATCCTAATAGAGAGATATGAACAATAACGCTTATCCAAAAAACTATCTGAAACAATACCTTTTTATTTTTGTGTCTTAGTCTTTGTTGAGCTAATATAGCTCCAATCCAACCACCCATTAGAGATAGTATATGTAGTACTTTTTCAGAAATCCTATACTCCCCATTGATAGCTCTTGATTTATCAATTGAGTATATTATATAAGTAAGGATACTCATAATGGCGTAAGTTATAAAAATAAATATAGGTAGTTTTCCTATTAGTGTTAAAGAAATTAGAGTTAATAAAAAGCTTATGGTAACTATTTTGGTAAATAAATTTATCTTGTATGTCTGTTTTTGTTGTGTCATTATAATTATACCTCTTTTCTTAAGAAGAGTATTATAACACATAATAGAGTAATTTTAAAGTAGTGCAATTTTATGCTAAAATACAATAATATAAAATAAGGAGTAGGCAAAGTGAATCTTACGCACCTAGACGAACAGAATAAACCTAAGATGGTAGATGTATCTGATAAAGATAATACTATACGAATAGCCACAGCAAGTGGTATCATAGAGGTAGGAGAAGAGGCTTTTAAAGCTGTGGTGAGTAATAGTACCAAAAAAGGTCCTGTGCTTCAGACTGCTGTTATCGCTGCTATACAAGGGACGAAACAGACTTCGACTCTGATACCTATGTGTCACCCTCTTATGCTCACATCAGTCAAGACTGATATAGAAGAGCTTCCTAAACAAAATGCTTTTAAGCTTACCGTCACAGCCAAACTTAATGGGCAGACTGGTGTGGAGATGGAGGCTTTGACTGGTGTGAGTATAGGACTACTCACCATATATGATATGCTAAAAGCCATAGACAAAGGTATGATAATCAAAGATATAAGACTAGAAAATAAATCAGGAGGAGTGAGCGGTGATTTTAGACGATAAAACGCAAGAGAAACCAGAGATAAACTATCCAACAGATTGGGGATTTAAGCTAATTGGACGAGATAAGGAGGCACTTTTGAAATGTATCAAAGAGATAATGGGTAAGAAAAATCACCAATGTTCTCTAGGTAATCGCTCAAAGACTGGAAAGTTTCATAGTTATAATGCCAATTGTACTGTTGAGAGTGAAGAGGAGAGAAAGAGGATATTCAAATATTTTGAAGAGCATAATGATGTTAATATGGTAATATGATATAATTCCATCAATAAAAACACAGAAAGAAATATTATGCAAGAACTAAAAAAAGTAGCTATAATCGGACGACCTAATGTCGGTAAGAGTTCTCTCTTCAACCGTTTGGCTAGACAACGAGATGCTATCACTTCTGATATATCAGGAACTACAAGAGATGTCAAAAAACGGATAGTTACTATATCCAAAAATAGAGAATTTGAGATACTTGATACTGGTGGTATCGACTACTCTACAGAGCTATTTACCAAAGTAGCTGAGTTTTCTCTCAAAGCAAGTGCTGAGGCTGATATTATTATCTATATGGTAGATGGTAAGACGCTTCCATCAGAAGAAGATAGAGAGCTATTTTATAAGCTTCAATCTATGAATAAACCTCTAGCCCTAGTTGTCAATAAGATTGATAATGATAAAGAAGAGGAGCGATATTGGGAATTTTTGGAGTTTGGTGCAGAGGCATCATTTCCTATGTCTGTAAGTCATAATCGTTATTTCAATGACTTTTATGCGTGGCTTGAAGAGCATATCCCTGCACCAGTTGATGAGGTAGGATTAGAGCTTGAAGAAGATGTGGAGATAGACCCTTTTGATGAGATAGTGCGTGATATTAATAAAACTCATACAGAAGAGATAGACAATGAAATCCGTGTAGCAATTATCGGACGAGTCAATACAGGTAAAAGCTCTCTTCTTAATGCTCTTTTGGGAGAAGAACGCTCTGTAGTATCTGATGTGGCAGGAACGACTATTGACCCAATTGATGAGATGATAACTCACAATGACCATGAGATTACATTTATAGATACAGCAGGTATCAGAAAACGAAGCAAGATAGTTGGCATAGAGAAATATGCCCTAACTCGTACAACCGAACTACTCAAAAAAGCCAACCTCATACTTTTAATGATAGATGCAACAGTAGGTGTAAGTGAGCTAGATGAGAGAGTGGCAGGATTGATAGAAAAATATCGTTTATCGTGCCTTATTGTCATCAATAAGTGGGATATAAAAGCAGATAGAACGTATGAAGAGGTGGTAGAAGATATAAGGGATGAGATGAAATTCTTACATTATGCTCCACTTATTACCATATCAGCCAAAACAGGACTCAGAGTAAATAAAATCTTAGACATTATCACAGATATATACAAAAGATACTCTCAAAGAATACCAACATCACTACTTAATGACACAATCAGAGAAGCGATAAGAAGACACCATGTACCCTCACACAATGGAGCATCAGTCAATATCAAATTTGCAACACAATATGAGACTAAACCACCCAAAATAGCTCTAATCTCCAACAGACCAGAGTTCATACACTTCTCATACAAAAGATATTTATCCAACTTTTTAAGAGAAAAATTTGATTTTGAAGGTGTGCCTTTAGATATTGTAACTCGTAAAAGAGGTGCAAGAGTTGATGAAGATGAGGAGTATGTTTAGGCTAAGAAGCTAAACTATTTACTTTAAGTTAAACTTTTATTTAAATCTATATACTATAATTTGTTTTACAAAAGAGAAAAGAAATAAAAAAGGAGAATAGTTATGAAAGAAGATAAAGTAAGCTCAACTGCTCTAACTGTACTGCAAGGGATACTCTACAGAGCAAACAAAAAAGAGACCTCTCACTTAGTCTCAGATGAGATGAGTGAAGCGTGTAGGAAGATACTCAACTCTACGAAAGAGGGTCAAAAGAGACTCAATCAACTCGATAGCAAACTCTTTAATTTCTCTGTTCCTATTGTAGAAAATCTTATGATGCCAGGGATTACTCTACACTATGTAATGAGAAAAAAATATATAGAGGAGTATTCACGAGAGGCTATAGAGAGAGGATTTACTCAAGTTATCAATCTTGGAGCTGGGTTTGATACTTTAGCTTATAGATTATCAAAAGAGTTTAGTGACATAAGCTTTATTGAGATTGACCATCCTGCTACACAAGTACACAAACAAGAGGCACTCCAAGATGCCAATAGAGATAATCTTCATCTTCTTTGTGTCGATTTCTCTAAACAGAACCTCAAAGATGAACTCAAAAATTTTGATGGATTTGACCCAAATAAAAATACTCTTTTTATCTGTGAGGGTGTATTGATGTATCTTGATGAGGATAGTGTCAAAGAGCTTTTTGCATCACTCAAAGAGCTTACTAATGCTGATATGGAGTTTATCTTTACATTTATAGAGCCTATGAAAGAGAATTTAAACTCTTATGGATTATTACTCAAACTCTATCTCAAAATCAAAAAAGAAGACCTCAACTGGAGTATCAAAAGAGATAGAGTTAAAGAGTTTTTGGAATCTATTGGATATATCCAAAAAGAGTTACTTGAGATAGACTATTTTAGGAAAAACTACCTAAAGGGATTAGCTAATATCAGACTACATGAGAGCGAATTTATCGCCGTTGCCAAATAATCAGAAATAGGAGAACAAAATGTCTATTCATATAAAGTTAGCAAATACCCCCAAACTAATGGATGAAGTATTTAAAATCCGTCATAAGGTTTTTTCTGAGACAGAGGAGCTTATCAAGCAGACAGAAGATAAGAGATTGATTGATAGATTTGATACCTTTAGTACAAGCAGTGACTTAGTTGTAATGGTTGATGATAAAGTCGTGGGTGCTATGAGAATATCTCTTGATTGTGAAGTAGGGCTTCCTGCTGATGAGTATTATGACTTTAGAGTACACCTACCCAAAGATGCTTATATTATGCATATAGGGATGTTTTGTGTTACAAAAGAGTATAGAAGTCCTAGAGTTACTATGGATTTGATGCTAATGGCTACTTACTTTGGTAAATCAAATGGAGTCACTCATGTAGTAGCCCCCATCAATCCACAAATTGCAAAACTTCTACAAAGAGTAGGTTTTGAGGCTGTTGGGAAAGAGTTTACGAAGCCTTTTATTGAAGTGCCTATTTTACCACTTGTTTTAGAAGTAAATAAACTCAAAGACTTCTTTTTAAAATTTGTAAGAAAAAACAGACTACAAGATTTTTTGGGAGATTATGAACGCTCATTTTATAAAAAAGGTGAGAGTATTATCACAGCAGGAGAACATGGAACACACGCCTACTTGATAATAGAAGGAAATGCAGAGGTACAACTCCCACAATCAAATGAGACTATAGCCACACTTAAAGAGGGAGAGATATTCGGAGAGTTGGCACTCTTGACAGATGAAGTGCGTTCAGCCCATGTCGTAGCCATTACAGACCTGCAAGTAATGACTCTTTCTAAAGCTATATTTATAAAATATTTTTATAATAAACCTGAACAGGCACAAAAGCTTCTTAAGTTGATGGGTAGAAGAACTCAAACACTTATTACACAATTGGAGGATTTAAAGTATCGAGCAGAATAAAGCATATATGACTTTTCTAACTTAATTTAAGTTGTTTAATTGCTAAGGCTATTTTATTACGAGCCAAGGCAAGATTTGTTTTTTTGTTATCAATAATAAGATATATAAAAAAATCTCTATCTAAATTTAGATATGTGTAGATATATATATGATGCTCATGCACTATTACAATATCCACAATATCTTTATACTGCCTATTGTGGTTATCTATCATTTTTATAATACTATGTACAACTTTATTATTATTGTCTGATACCAATGTAATATCAAAATTATCATAATTAACACTATATAAAATAAGTTCACTTTGATAATCAACTAATGATACAGCAACAGTTCCCTCAAAATCTAGAACTTCATTTAATACTTTTTTTATTTTTACAATATCTATATTATTTTGAACTAAAAATTCATTTAATAATCTTTTTAACATATTTTCTCCATTATTATCTCCATTATTATCTAATTCTACCATAAAAAATAAGATATATTATCCGTTTAGCTATGAGGGATGGGAGTTACAGCCACTCTTACACCCTCATACTCACAATATACATCTCTATTTTCATAATCAAAAGCCTCTTTGGTCTTAATAAATTTAATTCCATTGGGAGGGATACACTCTAATTCAAAATTATCTCTCAAGCTTCCTATATTTATAGGTAAGCTACTAGTATTTAGTACCCAAAAATCACTGTGGTCTATCGTATCTTCATTTTGAATTTTAACTCCGTGTTTGTGACAACTTGCAAAGCCTTCTAAGAGGAAAATATCGTGATAAAATGTATCTTCTACTCCCTCTTCTAAAAGCACACCCATAGAGTTTCTTGAGACGAAGCCTACTATATCTATATTATCAGCTGTGCGTTGGTTGATGATGGTGTATAGCTCTTTTTTATCTTTTATATTTTCCATACCCTTAAAAGAGTGATAGGCGTTAATATGCCCTTTCATAATACTAGTTTCAAACTTCTCAAAGTAGCGATACTCTTCTGCTATTTTCTTATTTTGTATCATCTTAGAGATACCATCACCCATTTTTTTGCTATTAGCTATCACCTTACACGATACCAAGGGGTCTATATGTTTGGTTTTGAGAATACCTATATAATAAAATATCATATTGAGCTTATCTCCTATAAAATTAAAAAACCGTGAGAGAGGATTATCAGCCCCAAACCACTTCTCCAAAAGACCCAAAAGATAGCTCAATGCAAAGACCTGCACGACAGGTGCTAACCAAGACGAGGCAAACCACGAAAACATCCAAGTAAAAAATTTACTAGAAAAGAGTAAAAAACCTTTGAGAATACTCTCAATGATAAGCTTTAACTCTGCGAATAAAAATAAATTATCAAGATAACCGATAAAATGCACACCCCACGCAAACATCAAAACTCCAAAAATCATCATAAAGAGATTTCTAATTTTGGCTTTAAGGTTGAGTCGCATATAAAAGGATTTAACTTCTCCCAATCCATCTGTAAGGTGGTCGATAATATTCTCTTTGACCCATACCATTAGCACACTATCCATAAACCATCGCTTGACGATAAGTATCAGAGCTTTAATAAGCGTAAGCCCTTTGAGAAATGCGATAATTTTGAGTTTGGAGGCGAACCAAAGAGAGAGGATACTACCTTTGAAAACCAATGCCACAGCAAACATATAGCCCATCAGCCACTCATACGAGAGAGGATGAATATATTTGAGCAACCACACCATAATCACAGGCACAAAAATAGCGATAAGGGCTTTGTATCTTCTTCTCATATCTTCTCCTAGTACAGCGTATAAGTGTACCCAATTTAGCCATAAATTTATGCTATAATAAAAGTGAAAAGATGAAAATAGAAAAAAGAGTTGATTGTACAAATTCAAATAATTGATAAAAGTTTTAGCTATAATTATAAAAACTAATGGAGGTTATAATGAAAAAATTACTTAATCAGATAGCTTTGGTACTAGCTATCTTATCTATAAATACTTATACTAGTGGGGTAACTAATATATCTTATTGGTTTGAAAACAATGAACTTTTTTAAAAAAATTATTTTTATAGGGTTTTTGACTGGCAATTTTATTTTGGCTTCAACACGAATTTTTATAAATGAAATTCATTATGATAATATTAATGCAGACAATGGTGAAGGTGTTGAAATATTTGCTCCTTCTGGTACTGATTTGAATGGTTGGAGTATTGTTGCTATTAATGGAAATAATCATTCTGACTATACTACGAAAGCTTTAGTTGGAACTATTCCAAATTTGGCTAATGGCTATGGTGTACTTTATTTTCCAATCAGTGGCTTACAAAATGGTGCTCCTGATGGTATAGCATTGGTTAATAGTGCCAATACTGTTGTACAATTCCTCAGCTATGAAGGTAGTGTTCTTGCTACTTCGGGTGTTGCTAATGGTATGACAAGTATTGATATTGGTGTAACTGAATCTAGTAATACACCAATTGGCCATTCACTACAACTAAGTGGAACGGGTACAAAATATGAGGATTTTACTTGGAGTAGTGCAAATACAAATACCTTTGGTAGCATTAATATGGGACAAAGTATAACAAATCAATCACCTACGTCATCAAATACTTCTTTTACTATAGACGAAGATACAAATAAAACATTTGAAGATAGTGACTTTAGCTTTATAGATATGGATAGGGGAAGTAGTTTAAACGCTATTATCATAACAACGCTACCAATAGCAGGAGTATTAACGCTCAGTGATGTGATCGTAACGCTAAATCAAGAGATTACAACTGCAAATATAGCAAATTTAAAGTTCATTCCAAAAGCAAATGAAAATGGAATACCTTATACAACATTTGAGTTTAAAGTAAATGATGGAGAAGCAAATTCAACTTTGGTTTATACGGCTACTATCAATGTAAATGCTGTATATGATGCTCCAACAGAACCAATAACACCAACACCAACATCAACATCAACACCAACAGAAAATAATATACCAACTATCACAATGAATGAAGACCAAGAACAAACCTTAATATTTATAATAAATGATATAGATAATGATATGGTTACACCAAGTATAAAACAAGAACCAAATCATGGAACGCTTATTATGGGGATTAGTAATATAGTTTATACTCCTAATACAGGATTTAGTGGAAGTGATAGTTTTGTACTTTTATTTGATGATGGTAATGGTGGTAAGATTGAGAAAACAATTCTTATTATTGTAACGGCTAAGACTACTGAACCTACGGAAGAAGGTGAAAATAGTGTAACTGTAGCTTCAATTACAAATATTATCTCTCTTATCAAAGGTGCTGTAATTGTTAAAAATGAAAATACCGAAGAGACGATATTTTCTATAGATAGTAATAT
>JASFZJ010000016.1:0-5182 GCA_045267865.1 Sulfurovum sp.
TAAACGAGAGACTAAGTCTCCATCAGTTCTGTAGTTGCGGATGATTGAATTGTTTTGCACCTGAGCCACCAGCTCTAAGTCAAAAGCTCTGCCTGATAAGGTTTCAAAATTTTGGGCTAATGCGGTTTCTCCGCCCAGGCCGTTGAAGGTAGTTAGTGTAATATTGGGGACATCTTTTCTCTGAGCATTTATAACGTCATCAACATAATCATACATTGCATATTGGGCTAATGCGCCACCTAAGCTGTGTCCGGCAAAGTTTATAATGGCATCAGCTGGCAAAAGGCTTAAATAATTATCGATAATCGCTTCTCTATTCTTGCCTCCATTACCCGTCCATTGAACCCAGCCTAAATTCAAATCAGCGTAAGCATCTTGCAAACCTTCCGTTCCTGCAAATGCCAGTATTTTTTCTTTTGGATTATCAATAGACTCAAATGCCACAACACTGAAACCAGTTGTTTCATCAATATAAAATCCTGTTCCAAATCCACCAAAACTTTGATCAAGTTTATAGCCAAATTGCTGAACAAAGCCTGTAGTTCCCTTATTATAAACATCTTGAGACGCGTTAAACATTGCGAGTGAAAGTTCATTATTTATAGCCATTATAAATCTCCTTATTTACATAAATTTATCATTTTAAGTGTGCTTATTGTGAAAAAGATATTAAAGATGAAGATAAACATATCGAGCATTATCGTCCTAAAAGTAGATATTATTGGTTAGCTTATAGTTGGGATAATTTACTTTTTAGTTGTGGACAGTGTAACCGTCCCAAAGGTAGAAAATTTTTAACTAAAAAATGTAGTAACTTATATGGCAATGAGTCATTTGATAATATTCATAATCTTGGTTCTCAATATGATTTAGAAGAGTATCCAATGATAATAAATCCTGAACAAGATGATGTATTATCTGATATAGTTTTTGATAATAAAGCAATAATATCATCTCATAATGAGAGAGTTCAATATACTATAGATGAAGCGTGTAATTTAAATAGAAATGGACTAGTAGAAAATAGAATTAAAGTTTTTAATGCACTTAAAAGAAGAATTGTAAAGCATATTTATAATAAAGATATTACTGGATTAGAGAGTGAGATAGAAAATTTTGTAGAAGAGTGTAGCGTAGAGAGTGAATATTACGCCTTTAGATATTTTATTTTAAACAATATAGAACTCTTTTTTCAAGAGAAGCCTCTCCTAAGATTGACTTCTCGTATAATAGAGAAGAGCCTAGTTTCTAAAAACCTTGAGCCATAAAATACCCCAACCTACACATTAAAATAGTGAATAATCTTCTTTCATTGTTCTCAATATGCTCTTATCTGCTTTGTAAATAAATGCGTAGTTGTAGTGTATATTTTTGAGTATCTCTTGTATCTCTTCTTCACTTCTGAACCAGTGTGGGTGGTCTATTCCATTTATTCTTGTTTTTGGTGGTGTGAGAACTATACTTTTAACCCACATATTACTTCTCTTTACATACTCCCTTGCTCTACTTATATCTGCTGTATTATCTGTAAATATCGCTACTTTATCACTTTTACTTGATGATGTGCTGTTGAGATTTGCATCTATAAATATAGGTGTAAAGTGTTTGGTGTATCGGAGTTTATCTACTGAAAATGGTAGGCTTTTAGATTTACAAAATTCTACTACTCGCAAAAGATACTCTAAGTGAAATGGTATCATCTCTTTCTCTTGATATACGAAACCATCTACTTTGAATGTACTCTTAAAGAGTGTATCAGAGACTCCATACCCTTCTACTTCTCTCTCCAATTTCTCAATATCTGGTTTTATCATCTCCATAAGCTCTTTATCAGTTCCTACAAAAAGGCTTCCATCGGAGTTGAGTATCTGTTCAAACCCTTGTCTCCAGTCATCTGAGAGAAATTTAATATTGCCCTTATGTGTAAGTATCATCTTCAAAAATGTAAGCTCATGATTTGATAGAAGATAGAAACTAGCCTCTTTTTTGAGTATCACATAACGGACAAGCTTAAATGATGCCAATTTAATATCTGATACTTTTATCCACGCTATCTCATCATCTTTTTTCTCTATACTATCATCATCATACATTATGGCATACGCACCATTTTCTATAGCATTATCTATCTCTTCTTGGTTAGAAGATATAAACAGGTCTCCGTGTTCTACTTTGGAGTAATATACAGTAGCAGACTCAATCGCCTGTACTTTTGGTGTGTTGGTGAGTATTCCCTCTGTGAGGTTTACAATATCTTCTATTTTCATTCTATCAACCTATTGGTGTTCCAGCCGTTTTGGGCTTTTGTGGAGTAATCATACATAATCCATCTTTGTCTTTGGCAGCTAATAGCATACCCTCACTCAAAAATCCCATCAATTTAGCTGGTTTGAGATTGGCTACAACACATACTTGCATATCTAATATATCCTCAGCACTATACCACTCTTTTATTCCTGCTACTATTTGACGAGGTTTATCCTCTCCTACATCTACTTGAAGTAGTAGGAGTTTTTTACTTTTTGGCACTTCTTCTGCCTCTATCACAACTCCAACCTTAAGAGCCGTTTGGAAAAATTGGTCTATGCCGATAAGAGCGATACCCTCTGTTTTCTCTTCTTCTTCTTTTTTACTCTCTCTTTGCTCTTTTTTAGTTTTTTTATCTTCTTTTTTGTCCTCTTTCTTATCAATTGGTTCTATATGAGCTAATCTAGGCTCTTCTATTCGTGGAAATAGTGGTGCAATTTTTTCCAATAAAAATGGTTCTAAAAGCTCTCTATTTCTAGCTATACGACTCCAACTATCATTATCTATAGTGAAGTTAAGAGCTTTTGAAATCTCTGTACATATTTGAGGCATTACAGGATAGAGCATAATAGCCACCTTTGCCAAAATAGCAGAGATTAAGCCATTGAGTGCCATCGCCTCTTCTTCTTTACCATTTTTCATCAAATTCCACGGCTCATATCTATCTATAGCTCTATTGGCTACAGTAAGTGGTCTCCAAAGCTCTTCAAGGTAACGGTGTATCTGCATATCAAATAGAAGTGGTTCAAGCTTTGTAAGTGACTCTTCCACCTCATCAAGTTCAGTTTGATAATACTCTCGCACATCTTTACTATCTACCATACCATCAAAATATTTACCACTCATTCCAATTACACGATTAAGTAGGTTACCCAAGTCATTCCCCAAATCGGAGTTGATACGGTCGATAAGTGCTTTTTGACTAAAGTCACCATCACCACCAAAAGGAACTTCACGAAGCATAAAGTATCTAAAGTTATCTAGTCCATAAGCATCTGCTATCTCTTTTGGATTAACTACATTACCCTTGGATTTACTCATTTTTTGACCATCTCTAGTCCACCATCCATGAGCAGCGATATGCGTCGGTAGAGGTAAATCTAAGCTCATCAAAAATGCAGGCCAATAGATAGCATGAAAACGCAAAATATCTTTTCCTATAAGCTGAACTCGTGCAGGCCAATAGTCCATTTTGCTTTCATCCAAGCTACCATACCCTAATGCTGTAAGATAGTTCATAAGAGCATCTAGCCATACATACATTACATGTTTTGGGTCATTCATCTCAGCTGGAAGTTTAACACCCCAATCAAAACTCGTCCGTGTGATAGATAAATCAGTTAAGCCACCCTCAACAAAACGGATAACTTCATTTCTTTTACTCTTTGGAAGTATAAAATTTGGATTATCTTCATAATATTGAAGTAGTCTATCTTGATAGTCTGAGAGTCTAAAGAAATAACTCTCCTCTTCTACAATAGTCGTACTCTTACCACATTCAGGACAAAATTCATCATCAACGAGCTGAATAGCAGGGAAAAATGTCTCACAAGATATACAGTAGTGTCCTTTATAGGTATCTTTGTAAATATCGCCATTTTTATTCATAGTAGAGAATGCTTTTTGCACTCCTAGCTTATGCTCTTCATCAGTAGTTCGGATAAATTTATCATAAGATATATCAAAATCATCCCAAAGGTCTTTGAATGTACCAGATATTTCATCAGCAAACTCTTTGGGACTTTTACCTTTAGCTTTAGCTGACTCTTCAATCTTCTGACCATGTTCATCAGTACCAGTGAGAAAATATGTATCAAGTCCTGAGAGACGAGAGTATCGTGCGAGAGTATCGGCGATAATAGTAGTATATGCATGACCAATATGGGCTATATCATTTACATAGTAGATGGGGGTTGTTATATAAGATTTTTTGTGACAAGACATAGAATGTTTTCCTTAAACAGATGAGTTTGTAGAGTTATTTTAATAAATATTTTAACTAAGTTTTGCTGTGTTATTGATGATTTGGTATAATAATACTATTAAACGATAATTAATAGTATCAAAAGGATAGAAAATGAATAAAAAAGAAAAATTTAGTGAAGAAGAGAAGCAACTTATATTAAATAAACTAAATAGAAAAAGAAAGAAACAACAGAAGATAGAAGAACCTATCAAAAAAAAGATGTTCAAGAAAGAGATTAAAAAGCTTCAAGGAGTTGATAAAAAAGAATATACTAAAGAAGAGAAAGATGCTATTTTGGATAGGCTTAATAGAGATAGGCTTAAAGAAGAGAAAAGAGAGCATTCCCTCACCAAAAAGGTATATAAGATAAATACAAAAGACTATTATAAGTTTATAGATATGCATAGAAGCTACTATATAAGAGTAGATGCTCTACCCAAACTAAGCCGTAAGCCAAAAAAATTACTTTTGTATTATAAAATATTAAATGAGTTTAAAAATAGAGAAGTAATCGTAATCAGTCCATCTTACTCCAAAAATCTATTTGTAGCTATAAATGTAGTCAAACAGAATTTTATAGAGTATAGATTGGAGGATAAATAGAGGCTTATTTTATTGAGTTTAAGCTTAGTTAATAAAATCAATAGATAAAATATATATAAAATACAATCGTAAAAGGATATACAATGATAATATGGATTTTAAGATTTATCTTTATTAATATTTTGATTTTTGGCTTAAATGCTTGTGGTGGTGGAGGTGGTGGTACAGCTCCAGCTACAGGAGATGGCAATACATCAAAGATAGATAAAACAGTACCAATATTTACAAGCTCAAACACAGTCATAGTAGCAGAAAATCAAACTTCTCTATTGACTCTTACTGCTACAGATGAAAATAGCTTGACTT
>JASFZJ010000017.1:0-46037 GCA_045267865.1 Sulfurovum sp.
ATTAAATCCAATGCTAGGTGAGTCTTGTCAATATATAGATAATCTTGTTCTATTATATTGCTAAATGTACTTAATCCTATTGGTAGCTTTTTCATTTTGGCTTCTTTGATGATTTTTGTTATTATAGCATAAATCGGTATGTGCTATTGTTTTTAAGGTGCAATAAATTGACACCCTACAGTTCTTTCACAGTCTCAAAGTATTTTTCATCTCAACAACCCCTCAATATAAATCTTCCTATCCAAAGCTTTTTTCTTTGCTTTGTCCCAAGTTTTTGGTGTCTGTTGGAGGACTTTTTTAATCTCATTAGCCAATTCCATTTTGATGGTATCAAGATTTTCTATTTTCTCTAGTTTCATATCATTGATAAGTACAGCCACATCACTATAGCTTTGTACCAATCGTTGTACAGGAGTCATCGCGTCTAGTTTGGCTTTTTTTATCGCTTTTGCTTCTGCTTCTACTCTCTCCTCTGCTTCTTTGGCTTTTTGCCTATTTAAGCTATTTTGCTCTTTCTCTTTGAGCCTTTGGACTTGCATTGCATAAATCTTATCTATGGCTTCACTCTCGTTAGGCTTCTCTTCTGTAATCTCGGCAACTGCCCAGCCAAAAGGCATAAGGTTATGATTGTCTTTTGAACTTTCTCCAAAGAGCCATGAAGTGGTCTCTTCTTTGAGATACTCAAATTTATTGGGTTTGCGATTTTTACCTCCACCACTTACTTTGGATTTTATATCTCGTAATCCATCAATTGTAACCGACCTAGCTCCACTATGTTTGCCTATTCGCAGTAGATATTGATTGGGTTTTAGCTCCAAATGACGGTAGCTTTCATAAAATCTTTCAGAGAGGTACTTGTATATATATTCATTTTTATCATTGACTTTGTTTAAAAACAGTGAACGAAAAATAGGCATATAGTGACTTGTACAGCTTTGTAATATCTCTTTTATATCAAGTAAACTATGATTAATATCTACCATAAATTCACTCTTTGCTTCAATCACTTCTATATAAGTGGAGAGTTTGATATTGGCTTGTGGATTGTGATTGTCATAATAAAATCGTTCTTTGTTGAGAGCAAAACCTATTTTGGTACTTATCTTTTGGATTCTGCTATCACTCACTTTTAAATCTTTAAAGATATTGTTTTCAATCTCTTTGCCTTTGGATTGAAACTTCTTTTCTACTGCTTTTTTGCCCTCTTTTTTATAGACCCACTCTTGATAGGCTGTTGATATTGCACCTTTTAGGCTACTTCCTACTATATAACCTGTTTGAGCGTAAATATTAGCATCTATTTTGACCTGTTTTCTCTGTATTCTTTGGATTTCAAATCTGTTAAATACACGGCTGTTATCTCCTGATTTTCCCTCAAATTGTCGCACTTTGCCCAAAAGTCTATCATAATCTTTTTGAAGACCATCTGTGACCGAGACTATCTCCGTAGCTATCTCTTTGACAATATTTTTATTCTCTTTGACAAAAGTATGAATGTGTACGAAACTATCAGACTTGTTCTCATCTATTATTCGCATAAATGCTTGTTGTTTTATTTCAGGCAAAGCCATATAAAAATCTTCATCTCTAAAGTGATATAAAATACCCTCGTCCATCACAAAGTTAGTGGGTTCATAAATTTCTCCACTTCCTATATGGATAGGAGAGAGTGCTGTGAGTTTTAATCGTATGTTAGCCATCTAATGCTCCTATCAATTGTTGATAATAGGCTTTTGCATTGTTATATATTTGTATCAGGCTATCTCTCTCTTGATATATCTTATTGATAGCTTCTGCCATCTCTTGAGGCTCATCATCGTAATTATGGGCTAACTCATTTCTAATATCTCTCAATCTAGCCCAGTTTTTTACCTCTAAAATATTGAGTCGTTCTAGTCTATTCAAAATATCAATAAAGGGCATATTTGCAATCAACAAAGCATCATCTTCTTGGAGTATCAATAGATGTTTAAAGAGTTTTCTCCCTATCACATCTTGTAACTTTGAAAATCTAAAAAGAAATTGGTCTAATGCTTGAACCTGATTTTTGTCAAGTGAAATATATTTTTGCTCATCTAATGGCATAAATACTATCAAGTCTTCAACTGCCTCGCCTATCCTAAGAATATGTCTATCACTCTCATAGATAATCCTCTCTATTCTCTCTTTTACCATTTCTCTTTTCATAATTTAATTCCATTTCTTAGTGCTTCTTGTTCTATTGGACGATTTTTATCTTTTGAGATAATTACATCTATCTTTTGGTCACCAATTTTTTGTTTCAATTCGACTAAAAAATCAATTTTTTTATCAAAAATAGTTGTAAACGGCATATCTTTTTCCAAAACAATATATAGGTCAATATCTCCACCTCTTTTAGTATCATCTACTCTACTTCCAAATAGATATATCTCTCCTCTACCAAAGGTTTTCAAAAAACTCACTCTTGTAGCTTCAATCTCTTTTTGACTTAATCTCATGATTTATCTTTACCATCAAACTTAAAAGGCACTAAGATAGAGTAACCTTGTACCAAAGAGGGCTTATTAATTCCATTATCTATTGCTCCACCAATATATTTTTTATAAGTTTTTAATTTAATCACTGCTCCACTATCTGCCATAAGTAGAGGCTTTTTAAATGGTGTTTGGCTACTGTGAGACTTACCAAAACGGTTAAAAGTATTGTAGTACGCTTTTTCTATTACATCTTTTGATTTGTGTAAAATAGTAGGCGAAAGCGTAAGATAATAATCACTCTCTACCTTGCTAAAATCCTTGAAACTCTCATCTATTTCTGCTCTGAAATGACCTTTGCCGATACTTCCTTTTTTGCCAAAACCATTTTGACCTATAAGATTTAATCTCTTCAAGATTTTATCTTCACTAAAAGTATCCTCATCAAACAATATATAAATCACAGGCTGATAGATAAATGTAATCTCTTCTAAATTAAAAGGTGCAAACTCACCACTATCATCGGTGCTAAAAGTAATTCTATTAAGTGAGTTCCTTACTTTTATTTGAGTTTTATAAAAGCTTAACTCTTTGACTTTTAACAATTCACCTTTTTGCAAATCTTCCACAGTTATCCAAGACTTTTTTCTAAACTCTTTTTTATCACTATCCTCTACACCAAAAGACTTTAGAGATAGGGTAGGCTTATAAACATACCCATCAGGTAAAATATCTGAAAATATAATTTTGGGTGCTTCCTTTAAGTAGTTTTTAAATATTTTTTCACCTTGTATAAAAGAGTGATAGGCAAAATGACCAAAAATAGTATCTCCTTTTGGAAATGTGATAAATGAGGAATAAGGGGTTATCTTAACCTTTATTAATTTCATTTTTAATCTTTTCATCTAGTTCTGAAATATCACCCAAAATATCATCAAATCTCACTCGTCCATAACCACGGCTTCCACTACCACCAAGTGCATCTAATTCCAATAACTTCAATCCCAAAATTATAGTATCTCTAAATAACTCTTCATCATCATTAATAAATATTCTAATACTCATATTAAAATCAAACTCCACAGCAGAACAGACTCTCTCTATTTGTCTAACTCCTCCACTTTTAGTATCAACTGTACCTGTTTTTCTGTCTATTGCATTTTCATATTTCTCTTCAAAAAGCTCTATCTTGCCCTCTAATGAAGCTTTTCTAATGGCATTGGTGATAAAGCAGTCTCTAAATACAACCCGTGTAATATTTATCTCTCCCTCAATACCCTCATTACCTGCACTCTCTCCAAAAAGTTTGATGATTAAATTTCGGTATTTTTCATCTCCAAAGCTTGATTTACTATCAACGATATGACCATTTCCAAGAGGGTCAATAAGTCTAAAATAATGTTCCAAAAGAGTTCTAATTTTACCTTTGAGACTACTTCCTGCGATATACGGCTCATTGCTTTTTTTAGCATTATCAAACCCTACTACACCCTCACTATCACAAAAAACCTCTCGCTTCATCACAGGAGAATCAATCCCACCAATTTTCATACCATCATCAGCTCCACCAATGTGTAACCCTGTCATCAATGTAAGTTTACTATAAATTGTTATCATTTCATCTCCTCCTATTTTTTTGGCATATAGCCGATAATTGCTTCTAAAAAGTATTTAAAATTTTGAAGCTCTACTTCTGTTTCTACAGCGTTAATAGATTTTTCCATCATACTCACAAAATTTATGCCACAGTTTTTTCGTGAATGTGAATATTGTACTTTGGAATTAAGCAGTTTAACAAAAGGCAAAACTTTAACCTTAAATTCTGGAATACTTAACCCTTGTGCTTTATCATTAAGCTCCAAAATCTTCTCATAAAACTGTCTAAATTGTGTGGTAGAAATATCAGCTCCATACCCACCATCATTTAAAAGTTCTGCAACTCTTTTAGCCTCTGTCCCAAAAAGCACTGATAAAGCTTCTGTATTATTAAAATCTGGTTCAAATTTATTCATCTTATTTATTCTCCTTTTTTTCATCTCTATTTTGGTATATTTGCAAAAATAGAGAGGGTTTAAACTTCTCACCCTTTTCTATTAATTCACTTATCTTTGTAAATATTTCACTATCATTATTTCTTCTAATGATATTTCTTCTAATGATATAGTTAAGTTTAGATTTCCATAGTGCATTTCGTATATCTTTGTTAATATTAATATACATATCACAAAGTTCAATAAGTCTATAATAAAACGATGTAGTCTCTACGGCATTATTTTTAAGATATTTTACAACATCTCCAAAATCTCTCTCAATCTCCATAAACTCATCATATTTCATAGCAACACCAAAAATATCTATACTATCTCTCTCTTTTTTGGCTCTCTTCTCTGCTTCATCTGCCATCTTGGATATAAATGTGATAGGAGTAGTTGGTTTAAACATCACAAGCCCCATAGAGATAGTCGTTTTGCCCAAAGAAAATCTCAAAAATTCTTTTCTAATCTTTTTGGCAATTAGCACTATCTCTTTGTACTCTCCAATCAAAAACAAATCATCTCCACCTGCAAATACAGTATAAATATTCTTTTTTTTATCTACCAATGAGGTGATATAATCAGAAAAGAAAAATTCAACTTCACGAGACAAGCGATTAAACTTCCTAAAGTCCTCTTTGTAAAAGTCTCTAAAAGTATCGCCTAGTTTGTCTATATCTGCTTTGAGTGCCATAAGTCCAGAGCTTACTACTTTAGCACCCTTTTTTACATACTCATCAAAAGTTTTTATATCGTCTAATTCATCTTTTGGAACATAAGATTTTAGTGACCATTTAGGATAATCAAAATATGGTTCAGCCGATATATCAAAAATATTTCCCTCTAAATCATCACATTTATCAGAGAATTTAGCATAATAGTATTCATTATCTAATTTAATAATTTCAATATACTCTTTAGGTTTTTTCTCTATAGTAGAAAAGATTGAGATATAACGATTAGTGGTCAAGTCTTTACCTAGTCTGATTTGATTATCACATATCTCACATGCAAAATCATTATCTATTCTATGCGTCTCTATGCGTTTATTACAAAATTTACAAATGTCATCATCTTTTTTAGCCTCAGCAAAAAGGTCAATCAAAATATCATCATCTTCTACATTTAAAAGGTCAAATTTATTGAGCTTTTTATCATCATTGTCAGCCCCTAAAGCCAATAAATCACTCTCCATATCTTGTTGATTTAAAAGCTTATCTTTGCTAGTAACAGCAGAAGAGAGAATAAACCCATTTTGTCCAAAAAAGTTCTTCAAAAAATAACTATCTAACTCTGTTTGAATATCTTTAATTTTATCACTATCTTCATATTTAGCCAAAATCATAAACTTACCAGCACCAAAAAGAAGCGTATCACTTCCATCAAACAGTTTTTTAATCCTATCAACCACAGCATAAGTAATCAACTCAACCATAGCAGAACGACTCCGTAATATTTTAGAAGCCTTAGAGGTTGTAATTCCATCAAAAATAAACTTCTGAATACCCCAAAAGTCACCAGAGATAAGGAGTAAATCATCGCCTAACTTATCAGTTAAAGCTTTTAATTTTTCATCATCATATTTAGATATAACACTTTTATCCTCAATAGGAGCAAGAGCATGATAATACTTTTTTGAAAAATCATTATCTAAACTATTGTCCTCATAATCACTATAAGTGTAATTTTCAAAATACGCAATCTCAAAGGGTTGAGTATCTATAACTATATCATTGGTCTTTGGTTTTACTTCATTAAATATATGAGCTATTTGCATTTTTCCTCCTAGTTTAGTTGTTTTAGTCTATTTTTTATTGGGGTTAGTGACTCTAAATTTACTTGTTCAAAAGCATATTTTCGTAATTGAGGAATATCATACTTTTGAGTTCTATATAAACAAAAAATTTCATGTTCTTCATCATTATATTTATGGCAAGATATAACTTCTTCATCACGACACAATTTATATAATTTTTGAGAAGATAAAATATTTTGAATTTCAACTAAAAACCTTGTTAATAACTCCTTACCTTTAGTGATTTTCAAAAGTATCTCAAATAATTTATTAAACTTAAATTTATCTATTACTTCATCTATCTCTAAGTGTTTTTCTAATTTCTTTATTGATTTTAAATATAAGTCATTTACTAACTTG
This sequence comes from Sulfurovum sp., assembly GCA_045267865.1. GTDB lineage: Bacteria > Campylobacterota > Campylobacteria > Campylobacterales > Sulfurovaceae > Sulfurovum. The sequence continues at coordinate 6,645 of JASFZJ010000017.1, forward strand.
TCGCTGAGTTCACTATATAATAAATTAACAAAATCATCATTCATTAAACGCTTTGAACGAATACTAAACTTCAATAATTTGTATAAAACTTCTCTGTTTACAAAATAACTTTCAATTGAATAAAATTCAAGAATATAAAGTATATTAGAGTTGGTTAATTTCTCTTCGTACTTCCTATAATCTCTATCAATAATCCCTATAATATAAGGTATATATTCCAACTCTTCTTCTTTGGCAAATTGTTCAATTTCTAAAATCAAAGTTTCAAGAGCTAAGTTTCCCTTTTTTCCTATTAACTCTTCTATAGGTATAATTTCGTACTTATTGGTTTTTATATCATCAGCAATATACTCGTAAATATAATCATATTCTCCCTCTACAATTATCAAAGATTTACCATATTTCGCTTCTTCTAAAATTTCATCAATTGTAGGATTTAAAAATTCTTCGCTAGTCATTTTCTATAACCTTTGGTTCAATACCAACGACAGACTTACGATAAGCACGACCAACCAATGGACTATGCGTAGCCACAATAATTTGAGAGTTTGGAGCTAATGAGGCTATTGTGGATAAAATCTTTCTTTGCCAATCTACATTTAGAGATATTTCAGGCTCATCAATCAAAATAAAATCTTGCTCTTCACCCATAAGTAAAATAGTTGCCAAAAAGGTCAATAGATGCTTCTCTCCACTAGATAGCCTTTTTATAGGGTGATTGTTTGGTGCTACAGATATACCATTAGAAGAGAAAACTAAACTTTTCTCATAATTTAAAAAACTATTATACGCATCAAGAAAAGTTTGTAACTGTCTAAATAATTTATTTTCTTTTTCCAATACTTTAATTATATTAAAGAGAATAATTTTATTTAAGTCATCAATATTATTTAAATAATTATCATTATTTTCTAAATTATCAAAAATAGAAACAATACTATTCTTAAAATGTAACTGATAATTTTCGTTACCTCTCAAAACTTCTAATATTAAGTCTCTATTTTTAAGTAAATTATTTTTTAATATATCAATATCAATATCAATATCAATATCAATTTTAGTAGGTACACCTATATCAAAAAACTTCATAGATGTATTAGATAATACTTGTATTATTTTTTTATCAGCCTCTACAATTGATTTTCTATATTTATTGACAAGTAACTCTTCTACTGTAGCTATTTCAATACTTTGAAAATAAATATTTTTTTGCTTATCTTTCTCTTCTATATTAAAATGTTCTTTATTTGTATTTTCACCTTGAAGATAATCCATCAACTTATCAGTCAAATCATCTATATCTTTACTATCAAGCTTAAGCTTTTTAAGGTCTCTATTTATATTGAAAAATGACCATAGCATTCTTCTTGGGAAATAATTTTCTTTCTTAGGAATACCACGAGCTACGCCTAAATAAATAGATGAGCTTAGAGATAAAATAGATGCATCATATTTATCCCAATAATAGTTATTTTCATCTTTTTGTTTCTTTTTAGTTATAATAATTTGTTGCGTATCATTTATTGTATATTTTTGTTCTTGTTCTTCTAATTTTTCTATCTCATTTATATTATCTCTAAAAGCTTTTTCTTTAAATATAAGCTTATCGACATTTTTTGTACTTTTTTCTTCTAAAAGTCTGATTTCTCCATTTTTATTATTTATATCGTGAGAGTATTTTGATACAGAAAGATACTCTTCTATACTATATAATTTCTTTTTTCTTATTATTTCTTCTTCTAACCTTAAATCTTTTATTTCTATTTTTAATAAATTATAACTATCTTTCTCTTGCTCTCTTGTAATTAAGTCCTCTTTTTTATCAGCTTGAATTTTCTCTTTCTCTTTCTCTTTTTTCTTTATATCTAAAAGTATTTTCTTTAAATCTTCATCATTTTCTAAAATATTTAATATTTCAATTTCTTTATATTTTTTAATTTTTTTAAGCTCAATAATATGCATATCAATAAAAGATTGATTCTTATCAATATTTTTCTTTATACTAATTAATTCTTCTTTTACCAATGAAATATTTTTTTCATATTTATTTATCTGTTTATCTATTTTATTGATTAATTGTTCTAATTTATTTTTATCATTTTTTTCTGATTTAAATTCTATTTTGATATTTTTTACATTATACTTATCTAATATCTCCTCATCTCTAGCAAAAACAGCAGATAAAATCTCTAAAAAAGAAGTCTTTCCCGACCCATTGTCTCCATAAATACAGATAATATTAGACTCAACAAACTCAAGCTTAAGCTTTTGTGAGGGAACAATAAATCCATCTATCTCTACACTTGTAATTTTTATCATTTTATCTCTTTTTAGTTTTTATAATTATACTCTTTTCAAATTTAAAAATCCCCTATGTATTTGGTCATAATATCAAAAATCCGTAGGGTGCGATAGCAATCGCACCCTACAAATATATTTAAAAATCCCCTATATGTCGGGTCATAATACAATTTGATAATTTAAAAGGCTATGACATAGAATGTCTCAATCCCCTATATGTCGGGTCATAATATATACAATAGATACTAAGAAACAATCACAATTTTTGTCTCAATCCCCTATATGTCGGGTCATAATATATTTGATGGATTTGAACCTGTGCTTTATCACTGTCTCAATCCCCTATATGTCGGGTCATAATATAGACACAATACAAGAGAATAAACTAGGACTCATGTCTCAATCCCCTATATGTCGGGTCATAATAAGAGGTCAATTAATTTATCAATATATTAGAGTTGTGTCTCAATCCCCTATATGTCGGGTCATAATAAAAAAGTTAAGAGAGTTTATAGCAAAAATAAGAAAGTCTCAATCCCCTATATGTCGGGTCATAATGAGAGCTAAATGGGCATCTGTCATAAACAATGTGATGTTAAAGGACGGTTTCATGGGCATTTGGTGGTTTTTTTCCAAGTGATTAGGTTATTTTATGATAATATCTCTTAATCTATACTTATTTTGCCTAGCCCCATCACCGTCTGTTTCCCTACGCCTATCACTTCACCCAATTTCAATAGTCTATAACTTCTCTCATCTATACCCATAATAGCTATCTCTCCGATGATGCCGTCCATATTCATTTTGGTTTTTTGTTTATTGCTTTTTCGTATTAGGGATTTGTGGGTTAGGGCTGTTAGTTTGATGGTATATTGGGGTTTGTAGTCTAGTTTAAAGACCTTTTGATTGTAGAAAATCTCTTGTTCTCGTTGATAAATAGAGCGTAATATATCTTCTATCTCTACACTTTGTCTCAAAAATTTGTTATTCTTTTTAATCCTTAGTGGGGTGAGGAGTTTGATTTTGATATTGGGAGTATATTTCTCTATCTCAAAGGTTTGTGGTGGAGTATCCAAAGGGTGAAAACTATTTTTCTCATATATAGACTTTTGATTGACGCTCATCTTTATATCGTTAAATTTATAACTGTTTTTGGTAAGTCCTATCTGTGTAAGCATCATCTCCAAAGCACTTAATACATAAGGCAATTCATCACACGCATCATCAAAAAGATAAAGTCCAAAATCAAAACCATCAGAGCCTAGAGTTATATCAAAACGGTATTTATGAAATATATTTTGTGCTTCATAAAAATGATAAAAGAGGCAAGAGTTTTGAGAAAAGCATCCATTACACTCATAGCTAGGATTGATACAAGTTACCTTTTTGAGGGCGTATCCAAAAGCCCCACGCAACATAGAACCGATAAATTCAGAAGGCTGATGGTTTGTATTGATTTGTATTTGAATGTAGTGATATTTCATTGGTAAAATCCTTATATTAACTGAAAACTATGGAAAAATCCACCACTTATATGCCCACCCCAGCAAAATCAGTAATTTCTTTCCATTCATCATCGCAAATCCCCCTATCTTCCTTAAATTAAAGCATATTTTTCATTAGTTTTTGATTTTTTATCTTAATATTTAAGGATTATCCCGAAGAGACAGAGATTAATTTTGCGTTATCTATCCCATTAAATGTGGTCTGTTTGACTACTGTGTATCCTATCATATCTTCAAAGATTATGGTCTCTCCTATAATTAATGGAGCGTCGAAATAGTATGTGCCTATGGTGTCTCCTGCTATACAGCTCATACCTGATAGTTGGTATTTGTATGGAGTTTTGTAGTGGGAGGCATTTTTGATTTTTAGTCGCTTTTTGGTTATGGCGATGTCTAGTAGGTGTGTCTCTATAGATGTGTTTAGTATGGCTATAGAGGGGGAGTCTTCTATGATGTCTAGTACGGTGGCATAAAACTCTCCTATATCTGATACTACCGAGCTACATGGCTCAAAATATATGGTGATATGTGGGTATTTCCCTTTTAGTTTGTGTATGGCTTTTACAAACTCTTGGGAGTCATATTTCTCACTTGTAAAATCTTGTCCTCCTCCTAGATTTAGCCATTTTAGAGATGGAAGTATATCTCTATATCTATTATCTATATGCTCCAGTAAAGAGAGTAGGGCAGATATATCTTGGTGACAAAATATATGAAAGTGTAGTCCCTCTAAATCTTTGAATAGCTCTCTATCTCTCTGGTATAGTAGTATGAATTTACTATAGGCTACTCCAAATTTATTATTACTACTATCACAATATGAGGGTTGATTTAGAGGTATTTTGGGGTTTATCCTAAGTCCTATAGAGGTTTGAGATGAGCATATTTTGTGGTATCTCTCCCATTGGGTTAAGGAATTAAAGCTCATAGTGGTACTAGCTTTTGCCAATGGTAATACTTCACTAGCATAATAAGCAGGAGAGTATGTGTGTATATATTTATCTTTATACTCAGCTATCTTGGCTAGTTCGTTTAGGTTACCTATGCTAAATCCTGATAGGCTATTGGCTATTTGAGGTAATCCCTCTTTGTGGTCAAATCCTTTTAGAGTGTATAAAAATCTTACGGCTGTATATATACTAAGTGATTTAAATTTATCTAAATTCCTCTGTAGTTTCTCTTTTTGGAGTATAAAATATGGTGAATTTAATCTATTTGGCATACCATTTGTCCCATCCGTTGTTGTATCTGTCTTGGCTTGTAGGTTTATTCTTGTTAAATATTCGTATTACTTCAATTAAATCTTTTTTATTGTTTATTCTGTAAATTATGGTATAACCTTTGAAAGTCATATCTCTTATATTTTCATTATTGAAATAAATTGATTTTCTATACTTAAATGGAAAATTTGGTATTGCATTGATTAATTCATTGAGGTCATTATAAAATTTTTCACTTGCTGATATTTTATCTTTTGCAATGTGTTTTAAAATTATTGTTAATTGATTTTTATATCTTTTTAGTTTAGATATTTGCATTTGACTTCAAGTCTTTAAAAAATATATCCATCTCTATGTCAAATTGTTCTGATGATAATATTTCTGCCTTGCCATTATCAATATCTTCAATATCTTTTTGAAGTTGTTTTTTTCTTTCATAAAAATATGGGTCATATTCTAGATTTTTATCTTTTTTAAGTTGAATTTTGTCTTTATAGTGATCAATAATAGTTAAAAAATCTTGAACAAAATTATCTTGAACTTGTACTGTTAAGGTTTGCATGATAAAATCCTTATCGTAAATTTATTAGATTATATCAAAACTTAAGTGAAATTCACTTAAGTTTTTTCTCTTGTTCCCAAACTGTGTTTGGGAATATATACTTTAGAAGAGTGGGTAATATTCCTAATCTGTTGATATAATATTTAATTATAATATAAGTCCAAAATCTAAAACATTAATCAACAATCCAATAACAATATCATGCATCTTAATAGACTTTGAAAAACATATAGTTTTTCGTGTAAGTCTTTTAACCCTTGTTATATATACACCAAAAGTATAAATTCACTCACTTGTAGTGTATCTTGAACTATAATCTAGAATTCAATCAGTTTTTTATTAGCAACTGCTCTATATCTTTCAAAAGGTTCTTCTCTATTTAAAGCTTCTATTTTACATTCTTTATAATTAAAATTATTTATAACGGTTGTCGTGAGCAATAATTTTCCCGCTAGGGTAAATTATTGGTCTCCTCGTTTTTGTTATATGCTTTGTTGTTGAGTTAGCTAATTGAAATATAAATTTCTATTTCATTTTGATTTTTATAATACTCAAAATCAGTTTTATAAATTCTTTTATATTGAGAATTTTCATTTAAAAAATACTCCCAAATTTTACTCCAAGTTTCTATTATCGCTTGTATCCTTGTATTATCATCAGTTTCTTCAAATATTTTATCAAATACTAAATATTTACCTTTTTCTATTTTAACTGTATTTAATTTATCATTTGAAGTTTCATATCCTGCTAATACATCAAACTCACCATTTGCATCTGATTCAAAATTATAGTAAATACCATAAACTCTTTCACCATCTTTATAATTTACCTCTACTGTGCTATCAAATTTTTGCCATACAGCACCAATTTTTGCAGTTTTTGGATTCATTTCATTAGAATTTTTTGTTCTTGTTGAAATACCATAAATTATTTTTTCTTCAATCTCTTCTACTCTTATTATTTTCCTTTATGTTTGTTTGGCAGTAGCATATAACGACTGACTTGAGAAATAATTTTCCCGCTAGGGTAAACTATTTCTCTCCAAGGTTTTGTTATGTTTTTAACATTTTAGTAATCTCATCACACCATCTTTCTTGTTCATGATAATTTTGTGGCGATGGATGATAATAAGACACATTTGTTCCTTCTTTTAATAATCCAAATGGTTTTATCTCATTTATTCTTTCTATTGCTTTTATCGCTAAAGGTTCAAGTTTTTTATCAACTCCCCATGCAAAAATTACAGGAACATTTTTTACAAATAATGTTTCAAAATCGTTGATTCTTTCATCGTTAAATATTGAATGTGGAATTTTTTTCAACTCTTCAAGTTTTGAATAAAACACCTTACTTTTAGCTTCTCTTAAATCTGAAAGATTGAGTATTCGTGCGTAATTAAAATTACAATTGTTCATAACTTTCATAATTTGGTCTTGGGTTTTATCGGGAACAGCTTTTGATGCTATTGTGTTTTTTTCATTACCATCTTCAGGTCTTGAAGAGCCTGGATTCATCATTACAACCATTAAATCAGGTTTATCAGTAATTGTTTCATTTCTTCTAATATCTAAATATTTTCTGCATAAAAGATTTTTATTTTCATAAAAAAGTCCACTAATCTCAAAATTTGTTTTCATATTATATAAATTCCTTTGTAACTATTTAATCAACCCCATTATAACAAAACAAACTTTACAATACTAATTATATATATAGTAATAATATCCATTAATAATTATAATAAAGTTTTTTATACTCACAATACTATAATAGTCAAAATAATATTATATTTTTAATAATGTTATTATAATTATTAGAGTATCAACAAGCAATAAATATTTAATTTATATTAAAAGAGTCTATTTGGCATACCATTTGTCCCATCCGTTGTTGTAGTAGTATATTAATTTATGGTCGCTTAGTTTATTTGCTTCTGCCTCTATTTGGCTTAAATCTTTGTCAAAGTATAATGCATTTTTCATACTATCGTTATCTATATACTTCAAATCGTTAGGAAGATTTAATTTATTTAGAGGAAGTTTGAGCTTTGATGCCATTACAAATCCCCACTCTCCGAAGCTGGGTATATATGTGTGATAAGGAGTGGTGAGAAGTCCTGCACTCTGCATCGTATTGTGAATAGACCAAAAAGCCTCTCGTGAGAACATAGGTGAAGAGGCTTGAGATACTAATGCTCCTGCCTTGCTTAGGTGTGATGATAGTAGTCTATAGAAGCTTTGTGAATATAGACGGCTTAGAGAGATGTTATTGGGGTCTGGTAAATCTATGATGATAATATCATAGATTTTATTGGAATTTTCTATAAATTTCCATGCATCTTGGTTGATTATGGTTACTCTCTTATCATCATAAGAGTTATCATTTAATTTTTGTAAAGTAGGATTAGTAGAAAAAAGTGTGGTAATCGCAGGGTCTAAATCTACTATGGTTATCTCTTTTATCTCTTTATATTTGATAACTTCTCTTAGTGCCATACCATCACCTCCACCTATTATCAGAACACTCTCTCTAGCTTTGCTCATACTCATCACAGGGTGTACTAGAGATTCGTGATAGCGATGTTCATCTATACTATCAAACTGTATCGCTCCGTTTATATAAAACTGTACTCGTCCTTTTTGGGCTGTGAGTGTGATTTTTTGATAAGCTGTTTGGAGGCTATATATGATAGGAAATCTATATAATTTGTTCTCTATCATCGTAGTAAGAGAGTGAGAATTTATGAAGCCTATTATGAGCAGTATAGCTATAGAGATTATATATATCAAATATCTATAGCCTAACTTAGTCCAAAATATAGATAGGGCTATAGATGCAACCATTAGATTGAGCATACCCAAAAAAAACCCTGTTTGCATAAGTCCTAACTGAGGCAAAAGCACTAGAGGAAATAGCAAAGAGGCAAACAATGCACCTATATAATCTACTGTAAATACATTGGATATATTGGTCTTTAGTGAAAAGCTACTTTTGAGTATTCGTATCACTAGAGGTATCTCAATACCTAGCATACTACCCAATAGAATAGTGATAAGATACAAAAATGCCTCATAGTTACCTATATATGCAAAAGCATAAAATAGTATAAAAGCAGAAAAGCCACCTACCAAAGCGATAATCATCTGTAGAGTAATAAATGCTCTCTCCAAATTGTCATCTATAAACCTAGATAGCCACGCTCCTACACCCATAGAGGACATAAAAAGTCCTATAATAAGAGAGAAGTGATATATCGAGTCTCCCAATAGATACGAGGATATGGTACTCTCTAAAAGCTCATAGATAAGTCCAGATATAGCTATTATAAAAGTACCAAATAGTAGAGCTACCTCTTTGTATTGGCTTTTTTTATTTTCTATATTGGTGGTCAATTAGTGTATCGCTGATGAGATAATCATACCCAAAGAGGCGATAACTGATGCCAATACAATAGCTAAAGCGATATTTCCATCTTGAACTATCTTGGTCTTGATAGAAAATTTAGTGGCTACTTCCATAACTACTAGAGCTACAATAAAGACTAAAAGTCCCAATCCTGTGTATATTAGTGTTGATATTATCTGTTCCATTTTCTTTCCTTTTATTATTATTGCAGGGGTTATCTACAACCATATGAATCTTACTAGATGTTACATTTGTCATAATAAGAGCTTATAAATATAAAGTATATGCTCTCGCCTTCAATAAACCTCGTCATGTGTACCAATATCAAGTAGATAAATCTCATTATCAATTATTACAATTGATAAAATAAGACGGTATTCATAGTTGAGACTACAAGCATATAACTCTTTTAAATTGCCTTTAAGTTTATGTGTTTTTAAAGATGGCTCAAAAGGGTTTAAGCTTAGTTGATTGATTATATTTTTAAATTTATATTTTAGATTTGGATGTCTTTTAAAAAACTTTTTAGATTTTTTTCTAAACTTATCAGATGTGATAATATCATACATCTAAATACCAATACTATCAAATAACTCATTAGGAGTCATCTTTTTAAACTCTTTTTTATTACCTTGTTTGATATTTTCGAGAGAATTTAAAAGATACTCTTCATCTATTTTAAACTCTCTATCTGCTTTTATCTTATCATTTAAAATAGTCTCTATAAGTTCATCTAATTTTATCTTTAACTTTTTAGATTTAGCTATCAACGACTCTTCTAATGATGGATTGTTTATAACTATCTGCATTATCATCTCCTCTAAAAATATTTTTTATTATAACATTAAGTGTTATATTCAACCTAAATATAAAAATAATACTACTTCCCCGAACTCCAACCACTGCTAGAGCTACTACTGTATGAACTAGATGTACTAGACGAACGCACAGAAGCTGACTCTGTCTCTGTGCTTATGCCTTGAACTCCCATACCTTGATATGTGGCTATGATACTTATAACTGTAAACATAGCTAAAAGTAGTGATATGACTTTTATCATTTTACAACTCCTCTAGTGTAGTTATAATAAACTATATATCCTATTAGTGCCACTATAGTAAGTCCAAAACTAAAAAAGTATGAGCCTAATATGAAAAATATAAAGCCATATAGTATATTTGTGCTTTGACTTATATGAACTATAGTATTTAAAATACCAAATAGGATATATAACACAAGCATTATGATTATATGGCTAAGATGGATATATCTCTGCTCTATAGTTACGCTTACTACTTGACTATTTTTAAGCTCTATCGTATAGTTACCCTCATCTAAATTTATATATATCTCTATATGGTTATCGTAGCTATAATAAGTTTGATTATAGTCATCATTGGCAAAAAAGGTTCTATTTATATCCATATAAAATATAGGAGTATCATACTCATCTGCACCTGATTTTTTTATAATTATAGATAAATCTTTGAGATTATAGCTGTAACTACTAGTTGATATATCTATTTTATCCACAAACGCATTGGAGGTGATAATAAATGAGCCATTTATATCTTTTGATAGTTTATCGTTTGTATAGATGGTGGAGCTTGTAAACATAGATAGAAATAGCATAAAAAATATAACGCCTAGTGATATGAGAGTATGTTTAGCAAATTTAATAGGCTCTATAACTCTCTCTTCTTTGGGAAAATCTTTATAACTCTTTTCTTTTATACCAAAGCTATCATATACCTCTTTTGCTTTTAGTTTTTGAGTATGATATATCTCTATCTCATCTTTTATCTTCTCTATAGTTATAGATTTACCATTAACACCTTTATAGTCCCAGCATTTTGTTTTGTCATTTTTTTTGGCTATATAGCTAAGTTCACCCTCTACAAAATCTATATAAGAGTTATAAGCTTCATCTTCTATATAGTAGTGAGTCGCTTTATAGAAAGCTGTACTAGGCTCTCTCTCTTTTATCCAACTATATATATCAAAGTCTCTTACTCTCTTTGAGAAAGATATATTACCCTCTTCATATACAAGCCACGCATATCCATATAGAGGAGAGTATAGAGATAGTTCACTCCACGGAGCATCTTCAGGGTATTTGGTACGATATGATACACAAGCGATGATACTCCACTCTATATCCATAATCTTGCCTTGCATACCTAACTTAAATGGTATGTTTGGTCTATCTACACTTTTAAATTTACTAAGCACTTTATACTCATTATTCATATCTAGCACACTATTACAATACTCACAGGTGACACTATTTATCCTACCACCACCACGGATAGTTAAAGGAGCTGCACAGTTGGTACAGGATATTGAGTAGAATTTGCTACTCATACTAATCTCTCTATCTTGAAGCTATCTATCCAATCACCATCAAATGCGTATATTTTATTATCTCTCTCTTCTAGTGTCCGTAGCTTTGCCTTTTTGCCTGATAGGTGAGCATATCTATAGCTATCACCTTTATTTATAATAAATGGTAAAGAGCCTACAAATCCATCACAAGTAGCCTCTCCTAACTCTGTAACTATCCACTCGTTATCTACTATTTTTCCTACTTTAAGTGAATTAAATGAAGCTAAATCATATCTATAGTCTAGCTCTTGTTCAAGTACCATATCACCCTCATCTACACTTAGCCAAAAGCTTCCACCATTGTTATCTTCTAACCACCACTCTTCCCAAAATCCTCTCCCATAAGAGTATCGTACCATACCTATAGGAAGATAGCTAATTTTATCATATATAAATGGAGTGTTCAGTGCTATAAGAGATACCTCATCAGATAATACTGAACTCTCTCCTGCCAATCTTACAGCCTCATCTTCTATAAATATAGTAGATTTACAAGAGTTACATTGAGCTATCTTGGCATAGGTGAAGTATAGAGGCATAGTATCTCCACATTGAGGACAGTTAATATATTTTTTTACAGTAAATTCTGATGACATATTAATCCTTTAATACAGATATAGCTTCATAAATTTCTACTATATGTATAGGTTTGCTAAAGACTCTATTGGCACCTGATTTTATAATCTTATCTATTATCTCTTCATTTATATCACCAGTCAAACCATAGATTAGAGCAGGTTTTTGACCTTTATCTATCTCTTTTTGACGAATTATTTTAATTGCTTCATCTCCTTGCATTATAGGCATATTTTGGTCAATAAATATCACATCAAAATGAGTCTCCTCTAGTATCTCTAGGGCATCTTTTGGATTTATAACTGTTTTGATTGTTAAATTAAACTTCTTGAGTATCTCTAACATTAGTTTAAGATTTGTTCGACTATCATCAATAACCAATGCAGTAAATTCTTCGAATGATTTATCATTTATTAGTTCATTATCTTTGCTATTTCTTTTGAGTTCTGGGTGGAGGAGTATATTTAGTTTATCAAATAAGATATTTGGAAGAACAGGGGCATATATACTTTGAAAATTACCATTAAATAGACAATCACCCATATCAAGTGTCTCTTCTATAAGAAGTACCAAATGACCACTATCTAAGATACTTTGAATTTCATTATGAAGATTTTCAGCAAAAGTTCTTTTGATACATAAGATAGAATTTGGCTTCTCTATATTACCTTTTTCTGCATCCCAAAAATCATGTTTTAGTCCTATATCATAGAAGTAGTGCTGAATTATTTCACATTGAGGGAATGTCATAGAGGGGGCGTGGAAGAGTATATTAATATCTTTGTAATCATCTATATTGATAGATGCTTGTGGATTACTTACCTCACATGGCATAGTTAATACAAACTCAGAACCCTCTCCTTGAATACTATTGAGAGTAAGTGTTCCATCAAGAAGTGTACTAAGCTGTTGAGATATAGCCAATCCCAAACCTGTACCACCATATTTACTTGCCGTATTATCATTCTCTTGTGTATATGGATTAAAGATACTCTTTTGTCTATCTTTTGCTATACCTATTCCTGTATCTTTAATACTTATCTCTATTGTTTTGTTACTATCTTGATATTTGATTGTTAAACTTACATCTTTATCTATTGGTGTAAATTTCATCGCATTACTTAGGAGATTATTTACTATCTGTTTTATACGATAAATATCTGATTTTATTACCAATGGTAACATTGGGTCAATATATATATTAAATTTTATACTATTTTTTATCATACTATTATAGAAAAGTTTGGCAATATCTCCAAAAGGTTCTAGTGGAGAGAAGTCTGATTTGTCTATAGTCATCTGACCATTTGCCACTTTACTCATATCCAATATATCATTTATAAGAGATACCATCTGGTCACTACTTTTGAGTGTGGCATTGATATAATCTCTCTTTTGCTCATCACTCTCACCCATAAGCATAAGCTCCATAAACCCAATAACAGCGTTCATAGGTGTACGAATATCATGGATAAGAGAAGCGAAGTAGTTTTCATTTCTCTCTAGCTTAACTTTTATAAGCCTCTTTGCCTCTTGACACTCTAATAGTCGGTGGTCACTACTAGCTTCTTCAAGGGGTGTATTGGTAAGAAAAATTCTATTTTTTATCGTATTGATAAACTTTATCACATTGTCTATATCTTGTTGTATAAACTGTCTATATCCCTTATATAGGGCAATCCAAACTATTCCTAAGATAATATTTGATGATTTATATCCCAATATTGGTATGCTTAAAACTTTAGATACTTGTCTGTTACCAAGACTATCTATCTCTTTATTATAAAGAAGACTTCTCTTAATATCATTAACCAAAAGAGGCTGATGAGACTGATAAACCTCTGCTAAAATCCCACCTTTATCAAGTGGGAAAACAATACCATTATCTCTATCTATAAGGGAAGCCGAGAGCGTCTCTTTATCTATAGTGAGTATATGTACCTCATCTGATGGAACAATCTTCTTTATAGCATCATAGACAATATACAGAGTCTCGGTTTTACCTTTGGTATATTCCAACTCTTTAACAATATCTTCAATTAAGCTATCACATACTTTATCTATCAAACTATTCCCCTATATACTAAAAGTTATTGTAAATAATAGCAAAGGTTTACTTAAAATGATATATTCAATTCTAATAAGTATTATCATAAAAGAAAAATAGTATAATCGGTTTTAGGGTAGATATGCTCTTAAAAGTATTTAATTAACATAAAAGGATTTACAATGATAGACAAAAGTTTATTTAAAGAGTTATCAGGCATAAACGGCTATATGGGTGCTGTTTTAAGTGATTACACAGGAGAGGTATTAGTATCCGATACTACAAAAGTAAACAAACTTGATGAGACATCTATGCGTTTTAACGAAGACTTTAGAAACCTTCATGAAGTAACAGATAAACTCGGTCTAGGTCACATGCAGACACTTGATATTAAAGCAGATAATGCAAATATCATTATGGCATGTTCCGGTGTAGAGTCAAGAGTTCACCTCCACGCTTTTGCAATTATGGAAAAAACAGGAAGTAACGCTCTAGCGAGTATAGCACTTCGTGATTTACTTAATATTGCTATGGAAGATTTGGGTAAATAGTCAACAACTAAATATAATTCTCTCATAATGAGAGAGTTATATTTTTAGTTACCACTCAATTTAGAAACAACAGCCATTATTTTTTTATAATCAGGCTCATTATTAATCTCACTTACTATCTCTTTGTATATTATTACGCCTTTTGTATCTACAATATATATTACTCTACCAAAAAAACCTTCTAAAAATACAGGTGCTGATATTGTTGCTCCATATCTTAGGGCATTATTTGCATCTTTGTAGTCTGATACGGTGATAACATTTGTGATTTTGTTATCATGGCAAAATCGTCCAATGGCAAATGGTAAATCTTTGGATACGGCAAATACGACAACATTTTTCATTGTATTCACTTTTTCATTAAATGATAGTGTCTCTAATCTACATACTCCTGTATCAAATGATGGAACAAAAGCTAAAATTTGGATTTTATCACTTTTCCCTCCTATCACTACCTCTTGAAAGTTTTTATCCACTGCATGAAAGAGTGGAGCATTATCTCCTACTTGTAATCCTTTACTATTTAGTGTTACCTCTTCGCCTTTAAATGTTACGCTCTGAGCTGATAGTAAGGCACCTAATAGTACCAATGATAATAATATTTTTTTCATCTTTAATCCTTTGATTTTAATTCGGAGTATTTTACTCCTATTTGTGTATGATACTCAAATAAACTTAATCTCTAAGTCTAATTCGTACCGATTCTTCATGAGCTGTTAATCCCTCTGTATGAGCTATCAATGCACACGCTTCACCTATCTCTTGCACTCCTTGTTTGGTCATTGAAATAATAGATGACTTCTTCAAAAAGTTCTCTACACCCAAAGGAGAGTAGAATTTCGCTGTCCCTCCTGTAGGAAGAGTGTGATTAGGACCTGCCACATAATCACCAATAGATTCAGGTGTATTCTCACCCAAAAATATAGCTCCTGCATGTTTGATACTATCCAAAAGTGCCATTGGGTCTTTGGTCATCACTTCAAGGTGTTCAGGGGCTATCTCATTCATCAGTGCTATCGCTTCATCCATAGTATCAGTGACGATTATAGCCCCTCTCTCTTCTATAGATTTTCGTGCTATTGTCTCTCGTGATAGAGTTTTGAGAAGCTCTTCCACTCTCTCACTTACTCTATTGGCTAACTTAGCATCTGTAGTAATAAGAATAGAACTAGCCATCTCATCGTGTTCGGCTTGTGAAAGTAAATCTATAGCGATATAATCTTCTCTACCAGTCTCATCTGCTAGTATTCCTATCTCTGAGGGCCCTGCTATCATATCAATATTTACCTCACCATAGACAAGCTTTTTGGCAGTGGCTACAAATATATTTCCAGGTCCCGTTATCACATCTACTTTGGGTATAGTCTCTGTTCCATACGCCATCGCACCAATTGCAGATGCTCCACCTACCTTATAGACATTTGTAAGTTTACATAAGTGACAAGCAGCAAGAAGAAGCTCGTTTAATTGATTATCAGGTGCTGGAGTTGTAACTATTATCTCTTTTACTCCTGCGACTTGGGCAGGTATTACATTCATAAGTAGTGAAGATGGATATGCTGCTTTGCCTCCTGGGATATATAACCCTGCTCTATCTACTGGTGTTACTTTTTGACCAAGTATAGTACCACTAGCCTCTTTATCCATCCAACTCTTTGGCATAAGTTTTTGGTGATAATGCTCTATCCTATCATAAGCTAAATGCAAAGCATCTCTTAGCTCAGGGTCAATATTAGTATAAGCTTTTGCCATATCTTCTGTGTGAACTTTAAGCTCATCATCACTCCCAACACTCCATCTATCAAATCTCTCTATTTGGGATTTAACAGCACTATTTCCATCACGTTGTATCTCTTTAAGTAGAGTGGATACGATATCAGTCACACCCTCTATATCCATCTTTCCTCGTTGTAGAAGCTTATTAAAATTGGCTTCAAAACTCTTATCATTACTATAAAATATCTTCATTAGCTAGTTCCTTATATTTTCGTTCATATCTAGGGAGCATACTCTCATTGCCCAAAATACCTCCTTGATGAATATACAAGGTAGGTTTAGACAAAACATCCAAAGATGAGAGCAAGACACGCCACCCCAAAGGGTCATAAAGGAGGTCAAATTCTACCTCTGTCTGTAGTTGTAATTTTAGCCAAATTTTATAATTTTCAAGATAAAGTTTACCAAAATGGTGTTTTTTAGGGAGTGTTACTACCGTTGGATGGTGTGTTGTATCACTATCTAGTATTCTAAATTGTTCTATTAGATAGTTCTTATCTCCTACACAAGGAGTCGTATAAACAATATTTGAAGGGAGGTTTTTTTGTAAAAAAAGTGCCGTTGTGCCTGTGCCTGATGGCAAAAATACATTGAGTTCTTTGATTTTATTCTCTTTTTGCCACTGCTCTATCTCTTGGGCCAAGATTTTTATACCAAATTCAGACTCTTCTCCTCGTCCCCCCTCCTCTATAAAAAGAGTATCAGATGGATATGAAGTTGGTGGTTTAGAGATATGTATCTTCATACCATTCTCCAAAGCACCTCTATAATTTCCATGAGGATTATCTACTACATAAGAGGCGATATGCTCTATAAAATATTCAAACTCCCACCCTTTGAGTTTGGCTAAAACTGATAGTGAATACATAGCGTTTGATTGAGCTGAACCATAAGAGATAATTTTTTTGATATGTGGAAAGTCATTGTGGAGGTAATAGTAGAATTTTCGTGCTTTGTTTCCAGAGAAATCAATATGAAGCAAATCATCTCTCTTTAAAAAAAGAGAGTGATTTTCAAACTCTATAGAGTCTATAGGTGAGGAAGTAAACACAATAGAGCTAATTTCGCCCTATACAGTTAAGGTCTTCAAATGCTTGTTTGAGTCTATTTACCATAGAAAGCTCACCTTCTCTAAGCCATTTTCTTGGGTCATAATAACTTTTATTTGGATTATCTTCACCATCAGGGTTTCCTATTTGAGATTGTAGATACTCTTTTTGGGCACTCTCATACTCTCGTACACCATTCCAAAATGCCCACTGTGTATCTGTATCAATATTCATCTTAACAGCTCCATAAGAGATAGCCTCTCTTATATCAGCTAACTCCGAACCTGACCCTCCGTGAAATACAAAGTTTATAGGTTTAGCACTTGTCTTAAATTTCTCTTCAATAAACTTTTGAGAGTTATCTAATATTTTTGGAGTTAAGCTTACATTACCTGGTTTATATACTCCATGAACATTACCAAAAGAGGCTGCTATTGTAAACTTATCAGAAACTTTACTAAGCTCTTCATAAGCGTAAGCTACCTCTTGGGGTTGAGTATATAGAAGTGAATTATCAATATTTGTATTATCAACCCCATCCTCTTCTCCACCTGTAACACCTAGTTCTATCTCTAAAGTCATACCAATTTTAGACATTCTCTCTAAATAGAGTTTACAAGTAGCAATATTCTCTTCAATAGGCTCTTCAGAGAGGTCTATCATGTGAGAAGAGAAGAGTGGTTTGCCATGAAGTGCGTAGTGAGTTTCACTAGCATCAAGTAGTTCATCTATCCACGGTAGAAGTTTTCGTCCTGCATGATCTGTGTGGATAATTACAGGCACACCATAAGCTTTGGCTACAGTATGTACATGATTAGCACCAGATATAGCACCCAAAATACCTGCCTCTTTTATGGGTAATCCTTTACCTGCATAAAATATAGCTCCACCATTGGAGAACTGTATCACTACAGGAGAACCTACGATTTTAGCAGACTCCAAAACAGCATTAATGGAGCTTGTGCTTACTACATTTACAGCAGGGAGGGCAAAACCCTCCTCTTTAGCAATATTCAAGAGTTTGCTAACATCATTACCCGTAATGACACCTGCTTCAACTATATCTAATACTTTTGTCATACACATTTCCTAATAATAGTTTTATTTAATTCTTATCTTAGCAGACTTCATCAATTTACTCACTACTTTCTCTTGTGCTAACTGCATTTTAATACTATTTTTTGCATTATTAAATGCTGGTATTTTCTGTTTAGATTTAGATTTTTTAACAGCTTTTACCATTTTGTTATAAGCAACTTTTGCAGCTTTGTCTGAGATTGTTATTTTTGACATCTGTTTTTGCATCCAAAATGATGCTATCGCCGCATCTTTCTCTTTTTTACTCAATACCTTTTTAGCTTTATGTGCTACAAGTTTAGATGGTGCTAACATATAAATAAGCTGTTTTCTACCATCAGTTGGAAGTTTAGCCCATTTCATTTTACCTTTTGTAAGAGTATTAAGTGCTTTATTTGCTTCATATACAGTTATTTTCATACCATTTACAGTAGCTACAGTTGCTGATGCTACAAGTTGAGTTGATGTAAGTGCCAATGCTAAACTAGCTATTACGAGAATTTTTTTCATTTTTATTATCCTTAAAATTGTTTTTATGGTATATTCTACCAAAGATTTGCTAACTAATGGTTAAACTTTTAAAGTATATTTATCTCTACATCTTTCATAAGTTTACCCAAAATACGCTTTTCTAACATTTGACTTTTGATTTTGTTTTTTACACTCTCAAATGGCAATAGTCTATCTGTCTCATTCTTATCTTCTGCTTGTATCTCTATCTGTTTGTATATCACCATAGCATCATCATCACTTATCTTGATACCTTGTGCTTGTTTTTGCATCCATGTACGAGAATAAACAGCCTCTTTTTCTTCATTTGATAAATCTTTTTGAGCTTTTTGAGATATTAAGATAGGGTAAGCTAACTCTTTTATCAAACTTCTTTTTTGCTTTCGTGCAAGAGCGTCAAAGTTTTTTACTTTACCTTTTGTTCTCTTTTTGAGATAGTTATCCGCCTCTTTTTTTCTTATTTTCTCACCGTTGATAGTAGCTACCACAGCTCTTTTTGACCTTTTTGGTATAGCCTTTTTAATATACCTAGGTTTACCATCAAGATGTATATTATTTAGATTTAGGCTATGCTTTTTATCTTTTTGGTTGAGTATAGTGTTGAGACTATTGGTAAGTCCGTCAGCAGACAACATACTAAATGAGACTATCCACACTAATCCTAAGAGAGTAAAAAATCTATTCATAATCTATTTTTTCACTATTGCTTTGGTAGATAAATCAACAATATCAGCTTTACTCTTTAGCTCTTTTGCTATCTCTTTTATCTTGATAGCAAACTGTTGCTGTTTTAGAGATGCTATAATTTTATCTTTGACTTTATCATAAGCTATTACTGAATTAGCTATCTTCTTTTCAAGATATATAATATGATAACCAAATTTTGTCTTTACAGGAGTCATAGTAATCTCTCCATCATTTAATGTCCATGCAGCTTTAGAAAATGCAGGAACCATCTGACCTTTATTAAATTTACCTAAATCTCCACCATCTTTTCCTGATGGTCCTGTTGATTTACTCTTTGCTAACTCTATAAATTTAGCTTTAAGGTCATCACCTTTAAGTTTTTTAAGTTTAGCTATTATATCTTCTGCTTTTGAAACACTATCCACTAAGATATGTCTAGCTTTCATAGATGGTTTTTCTGAAAATTTATCACTATTTTTCTCATAAAAACTTTTAGCTTCACTATCACTAACTATAGCATTATTCATCTGCATTTTCATCCACATATTTACGATAAGCTCTTCTTTAATTTTATCTATATTTTTTTGAAATTCAGGTTTTTTATCAATTCCCTCTTTCTTGGCTAACTCTGTGAAAAGAACCTTCTCAATCAATCTATCTACTACCATCTTTTTTTGGTCATCACCAAGCTGTCCAAAAGAGGCTTGAGGTGCAGCAGCTGTTACAAATGCTTGTGCATCTTGTTTTGTGATATTTTTACCATTTACAGTTGCCAATACATCTGAAGCTATTAGTGAAGAACTAATCAACCCAAGAGTAACTATAGAAGTTTTTGCTAATTTCAACATATTGATAATCCTTAATTACCTAAAATTTAGTTAATAGTATAACCCCGTTGGGTAAATCATTTATTAATGTATGGTACTATTCTGATATTATTAGATATTAAAATAGGAAAAAAAGTGAAAAAAGCCACAAAAAAAGAGATAGAAGAGATAAAACAGCTATTTTTAGCCAATTACCCAGACTCTGTAACAGAGCTAAACTACAAAAATTTATATGAGCTTTTAATCTCTGTAATGTTATCAGCACAATGCACGGACAAGAGAGTAAATATTATAACTCCTGCCCTCTTTCGAGCTTACCCTGAACTAATATCTTTAGCTAATGCGTCACTTGATGATGTAAAATCATACATCAATAGCTGTTCATTTTTTAATAACAAAGCCAAAAATCTTATTAAGATGGCTCAATCAGTGATAGAGAATTATAATGGAGAGATACCACTAGAGAGAGATGAGCTTATGAAATTAGCAGGTGTGGGACAAAAAACGGCAAATGTAGTGATGATAGAGTATGCAGGGGCAAATCTAATGGCTGTGGATACACATGTATATAGAGTAGCTCACCGTTTGGGTCTAAGTGATGCTAAAACTGCTACAAAATGTGAAGAGGAGCTAACTAGAAAGTTTAAAACCGAGCTTCATCTACTGCACCAAGCAATGGTACTATTTGGACGATATAAGTGCAAAGCTATCAAGCCTGAGTGTGATGGATGTTTTATGTCAACTCACTGTAAGACTAGTAAAAGCTTTAAAGTTTAGTCCTAATTATGGTATTATAGTAGCAAAATTATCTCTATACAAAGGTATATATATCAATATGTTAAGTCTCTTAAAATACACTATCTTTATACTTCTTTTCTTATCTGTAGGGTTATTTTATCTATTATCTACACCTCTTGGTAATCAAAATATCTATGACTATATAGATTATAGACTTAGCAAAAAAATAGATTTTGATATAAAAATTAAGTCTATAAATATAGATAACTATCCTTATGCTATCATTGAGCTTACGATAGAGGAGAAAGCTAAACTTACTATAACAGGATATATAGATACAAGTAGAGTAGATATGAGATATAAGCTTATAAGCGATTGTATAGTTACAAAGATATGTAAAATAGATGATAATATAGATATAGATGGTAATATAAGTGGTGAATATTCTCATCTAAATATTAGTGGTAGTGGTAAGGCACTTGATGGTAATATATCTTATAGTGCTATTAAATTTATAGATAAAGCAGAAGATATAAAACTATCTATGAGAGATATAAACTCTAGCAAACTACTAATATTATTGGGACAAGATGCACTAATAAAAGGCAAGGCTGATGTAGATGTAGATTTTAAACTTATGCAAAAGGATAATATAGAGGGCTTTTTTACATATAATATCCTAGATAATAATTTCTCTGGTATCCCTCTAAATCTATATGCTATGGTTGAGATAGCCAATATGAAGCATAAGTTTAAAGCCAATATCTCATCTCCTTATCTGGAGCTAAATATTACAGATGGAGAGTATAAACAGGATATAAAACTAGCTAATGCAAATTATGTATTAGATATAAAAGAACTCTCAAAGCTAGAATCAATATTAGGATATAAGTATTTAGGCTCATTTTACGCTAGAGGAGAGATGAGGTATGATAAAACTCTTAAGATTACAGGACTTTCCAAATCTTTTGGTGGATTATTGGATTTTGTCTTTACCAAAGAGAAGATTAAAATCAATCTTGATAAGGTATCTTTTGTGGATGTTATGAGTATATTGCCATACCCAAAGATGATAACAGCAGAAGCCTCAGGAGAGATAAACTATAATTTTATTAATAAAAAACTAGAAGTAAATACAAAACTAGAAAAGACCAAATTTTTACCTAGTAAGCTGGTAAATATAATTTATCAAAAATCTGGTGTAAATATGATGAAAGAGAGTTTTGATAATAGCTATTTGGATGCGTCTTATCAAAATAATATACTCACAGGAGATATAGAGATAGCCAATGATAGAAGCCATGTATTTATCACTAGTGTCAAGATGGATGCAGACAAAAATACAGTTAATGCCTATTTTGATTTTAATATGCAAAAACAATCATTCTCTGGTAAAATATACGGCTCTTTGAGTGAGCCTAAAGTAAACCTTGATATGCAGAAACTTATCAAATTTCAGATGAAAAAACAGTTAGATGCTATTATGGGTAAAGGCCCCCGAAAAGGTGTAGAGAAGATGATAGATACTATACCTATGGCAAATGTAGCAGAAGGTGTAGCCACAGAGGCTGCATCATCATTTATTGGAATGTTTTTCTAATTTTGGATACAATAATATATAAATTAAAAAGGAAAAAAATGAAAAAGATACTATTTACCCTACTTATAACGCTCTCTACACTAAGTGCTAGTTGTCAAATACCTAATAATATAAGAGGACTTTTAGAAAAGAGTTCTCTGCATAGTCTCAAAAAGCATAGTGATATTAGGAAAAATTTTAATGCACTCAAATATCTATGTGTAGATGTAATAACATTCAAAGAGGGAAAATATAAGTGGAGAATGTTACTTGTAACTAATCCAAAACAACAAAAAGGTGCTTTTTGGTTTCTCCCTCATGATGATGAAAATACGGCTTTTGATTCAGCTGTTTATGGCACACTCAAATATGGTGGTGGATTTTTAGCAGTGATGGCAAATAATAACCGATACTTCAAAGGACAAGACCCCAATCGTAACTTTGGAAATAGCAAGGCTACAGCTAAAATATGCAGAAAACAGCACTACCCTGCCCCCAAATATAGCAAAATTGTATTTGATATAATAGATACATATAGAGATAGAAGATACCCTTATATGGCTCTTCATAATAATAAAAATGGACATAGAGGTAATGGAGGAAGTGGTGGAGTATCTATCTTGAAGTCTAGTAGAATAGTCAAATCATATCCAGCATTTGATAATATCACTAAAAGAGATAGAGGATTAAGAGATGAAGATAGTCTTGTATATATAGCAGGATTTAGCAAAACTCCAAATAGAACAAAATTAAATAATCTCTTAAGAGAGGGATTAAATACCAAATATGAGATAATAAGAAAATCTCATAATGATTGCTCTTTATCAAACTATGTGGTATTAAATAAAAAAACAACAAATTATTATAATATAGAGTCACAGCATAGAGATTTGAAAACACAAAAGCTTATGATAGATAAAATTATGCGATTAATTAAGTAATTTATAGGCATAATTTAATACACCAAATTAAAGGACTGATAATGAAAAGATATATACCGATTATAGTGGCACTATTTGTAACTATTGGATTTGCTGAAACTATAGAGATTAAGAGTGGTGATGGTTATAGGTCAGACTTGACAAGTGTGCAAGGCACATTTAAAAGCAGACATCAGAGTAGATTTCCTTTCGTATGTTATGATAGAAGAGTAAGAATTATATCAGACAATGGTAATGAATATCTTACTTACAAAGGTTGTACTAGAGTAAATGTCAGCTGTAAAAGTACAGGAAGAGCTCATTTTGGTAAATATCCAAATGATTACAAAGCTCATCAAGCACTAAGAAGATGTAGAAATGCTAAACCTAGATTTATAGATTAAAAAAATTTAAATTCAGTGTAAACTATATTTTTTACACTGATATAGTTACCAAACTTATCTATTTTACTTATATAACTTCTTTTGCATAAAATTATTACAATAATTTCACATTTTTATTATAAAATATAAAATTATAGTTAAGGGAATTTTATTTATGAAAAGAGAGTTTGTGAGATATATACATATAGTTATTTTTATTATTTTAGGTTTATATATGAGTGGATGTACGAGATATTATAATCCAGCAGGAACTAGTTATAACAAAGATAATAAATACTACAAAGAGACTTCTAAAACGAGAACAAAAAGTAAGATAGCTGGTAATAAATACTATAGTAAAAATAATAATAAAAAAAGTAAATATGACGACGATTATAATGATTATGATAAAAAATATAATAAAAAAAGTAAATATGACGACGATTATAATGATTATGATAAAAAATATAGTAAAAAAAGTAAATATGATGACGATTACTATAATGATTATGATAAAAAATATAGTAAAAAAAGTAAATATGACGACGATTATTATAATGATAAACCAGTAAAGAATAGAAAAAAGAGAAAGAATAGAACAGCTAAAAATGATAAAAGATATAATAATAGAAAAAATATTTATGAGAAAAAACCAGAAATAGTTAATAAGGACTTCACAAATGACCCAAGACATAACTTCCATATGAATAAAAAGAGATTTTTCTACAGTCCAAGAAAAAAAATACCATACTACTATAAAGATGGTGTATATTATTATGGTGGTAGTTATAGCAATGGCTCGTATGAGTATCAAGGTACTACGCTAACAGGAGGGCAATATCATAAAGATAGGAATAAATAACTATCTTAGGTAGATTGGGGGAGGTGTTTTGAAAAGAAATGTTTTCTAAAAAGGAGGAAGAATAAAACACTATCATACCTAAGATAGATTTGTAGTATATCTAAATAAGATAAAATTAGTCTTAATTAGATTATGTAAATAATTAATTCAAGAAAAAAGGTTTTTTATGTCTTATAGTCTCCATGATAAATTGGTAATAGCTATCTCATCTCGTACACTTTTTGACCTAGAAGAGGAGAATAGTATCTTTGAAAAAGATGGTCTTGAAGCTTATCAAAAATATCAGCTCTCACGCCTATCCAAGCCTCTAGGCAAAGGTTCAGCATTTAGATTTATTCAAAATCTACTAGCTATCAATGATAAATTTGATGACAACTTAGTAGAGGTGATTATACTTTCACGCAATAATGCCATCACAGGTCTTCGTATTGGTCGCTCATTGGTGCATTACGGTATGGATATAGAACGCACAGGCTGGACAGCAGGAACACCTGTATCTCGCTACTTAAAGGCATTTAAGGTAGATCTGTTTCTATCTCTACATAGTGAAGATGTACAAGAGGCTATAGATGCAGGAATACCAGCAGCTATTATCATCCCCAATACTCCTACAAATACAGAGGAGAGCGATATAGTCAAGATAGCTTTTGATGGTGATGCCGTGATATTTGGTAATGAGAGTGAAAAGGTCTATCAAGCTAAAGGTCTTGAAGCATTTATAGAATATGAGAGAGAAAATGCTAAAAATCCACTAAGCAAAGGTCCATTTTTTAAGTTTATAAAGATGATTTCAGAGATACAAGATAAATTCCCAATAGAATCCTCACCTATACGCACAGCATTAGTAACAGCTAGAAACTTCGCTACTCATGAGAGAGTTTTAGGTACTTTAAAGGGTTGGGGTGTAAGAGTAGATGAGGCATTTTTCCAAGGAGGAGTAGAGAAGTATGAAGTGGTCAAAGCATTTGGTGCAGATATATTTTTCGACGACCAAGAGAGCCACTTAAATAAAACCTCCAAAGAGACACCAAGTGCCAAGGTCTTATCTCAAAATAGAGAAGATTAAACTACTCATAAATAGGAAAATATAATGTACCAAAAGAAAAAAGAGAGACTATATATATCAGAGATACTTCCAAATCCTGCTGTCTCATATCCATCTTATTATAATCTTAGTAGTATGATGGTTAAAAATGAGATGTTACATAGTGCATTAATTGATTTACACTCTTTTGAGTTTTTATTTTATGAGACACCACAGAAGTATGACGATATTTTTGCAATGCTTCACTCAGGATGTTTCCCTATTTACAAAGAGAAGTACATAATAGGATATTTTGGAAACAAAATGATGTTCTTAGAATCCAACGGATGGAAAGGTATGCCTGTAACTGAAGATATATTCAAGCTTGAAAATTGGCTTGTGGCATATCAATCCCAATGAGGAAACTATCAACTAGATAGCCGTGTACGGGAGAACTGTACAGACGGTTCGGAGGGAGGGGAGTTTGCTTTCCTACCCCTATCAGATTTTCAAAAAAAAATCTCAATTAAAATTATAAAAATTATGCTAAAATATCTCTACTTTAAATATAAAGGATTTCTTGTGTATGGATATAAAAAGGTGTTTTGTGTTGTTGTGTTGGATTTAGAATAATGAGACTAACAAGCCAAGTAATCATTACAAATGATATAGAAAGCACCATCAAAAAGCTAGAGAGTCTCATCACCAATGAGTCTATAATTCAAATCATCAAAGAGGATAATTTTCTTGTTGAAGATGCAAAACTAGCCATAGAGAAAGCCTATATAGCAAGTGAAAATAAAACTATAATTATATTATCAGGAAAGAGCTTTTCAGATGTAGTCCAAAATAAACTTCTCAAAGTGATAGAAGAGCCACCCAAAAACAAAGAGTTTATCCTAATCACTCCAAACAGAGCCACTATCCTAGACACAATCCGTTCAAGACTCCCAATCACAATATTAGCCTCTACCCAAACAGAGAACGCCCTATCCCTAGACCTAACCCAACTCTCACTCCCATCTGTATATATGTTCATCCAAAACCACCGAAGAACAAATACAAAAGAGATGAAAATAATCATAGAAGAGATAACAAAACAAGCCATAAATTCACAACAATACAACCTAGATGAAAAGAGCCTAGAGCTATGTTCTAATGCTATAATAGCCCTAGATATAGGTTCACCTCCACAGTTTGTATTGAATGCTTTGCTTTTGAAATTGTTAGCTCGGATGAAGAGATAGGTTGGGGTTCTCACTCCAAACTATACAAAATAAAAATAATCCATTCACCGTATCTTTTTTATCTGTTTAATACCAAGTTTATATATAGAAGATGATTGAGGAGTATAATTGAGAGGAGTGATTATAATATCAACAACCTCTTTGGCGAATTTTTCATCATAATTTTGATTACTTAGGTTTGCTGATGTAGTAAATAACCACTTAAATCGTTGTAGGAGTAGTAGATGATGATTATCTCTAATTACTCTATAAGAGTTTTTATTTGGCATTACAAAAGTTGTTTTTTTGGCTCGTCTTACTATTTTTTTATATTTAGTAGGAACTCGTGTAAACTCTTTAAGGGTTTTTAGTGAATTGACTGCTTTGATATATTGTTTATGTGAGGGGCGTTTTTTTATCTCGTCTAGTCTTTGAAAATTTTGAGAGACAAAGCCGACAGTGGTATCGGTTTGTGTAAGGAATACTTTGTCTTTTAGCAAAATCTATTAAACTCTTTACTATTAAAAGCCTCAAAGCCTTGATTCCACTTTGTGGTAAATTTACATAATAATTTTAACTGTAATGGAGCATCTCTATTTATTTTTTGGACTGTAATAGTTATATTTTTATCACCATTAAGTTTCATTAATTGATAAAAATCTTTCACTAAAAATGATGGACAATAGCCCAATAACTCTATAGGGTCATCACTTGTTCGTAGTGCGAGAGCTAATGGCTCTACTTCATTTTGTACATCTTTCAATATCAATAATTTATCATTCTCTTTTAACTTAGACAATCTTGTAACATAGTGTTCTGATATATGACTAATACCATGTGAAAAAAACAATACTTCATAATTTCCATTTTCATTTTTTTGTGGAATAGGAAATAGTTGTAAATTATCAGTAGCTCTAATGCCTCTACTTCTTGATAACTCTATTAATTCATTATCACTCTTATCAATATCTAACCAATTGAGATAATCTTCATATTCAGGTCTTGATTTTGCTAATAATCTATTTTTAAAAATAGGAAATAAGGTTTCTGAATTATAGATTTTTCCCAATTCATTCATCTGTCCAAAAGGTTGAAAATCTTTACTCTTTGCTCCATTCGTATAGTTAAAAGAGTACAACTTACCTCTATACTCTAAATTACCAATTGGAAGCCATTGACTATTATTTGGATTTTTCCAAGCTACAATTAATTTTTTACACATCCGATAACTCCTTTTTGAGTTCTAATAATCTTTTTCTATTTTCTTCCAAGATTTTAATTGCAAACTCTATTGATACATCACTTATTAAAGCAT
This sequence comes from Sulfurovum sp., assembly GCA_045267865.1. Lineage (GTDB taxonomy): Bacteria > Campylobacterota > Campylobacteria > Campylobacterales > Sulfurovaceae > Sulfurovum. Next base: position 35,170 of record JASFZJ010000017.1, read on the forward strand.
TTGGAATAGTATCAAAAATCTTTTTTACTCTATTTATATCTAATTGTTCTAATATCTCCAACCAATATATAGCTATATCCTTATTAGAATAGGCACAAAGTTTAAAAGCCTCTATCGTTTTTAAGTTTCTATCTCCATTATCAAAAAAAGGTGTTTTTGCTCTTCTAACAAAATGCTCCACCATACGACCTCTGTCTTTTGTTTGTAATCTCTCAGTTTTTTCTTCATCACTCTCTCTACACCCAAGACCTGAAGCATGGTCGTAGGTTGGAGATAAAAAGATTTCTTTAGATGGTGAAATTATCCAACTCCAATTTTCATGATGCCTATCTTGATTTGATATGAGACAATCTAGCATAATATAACCAATAAATATATCTATTGGATTTTTTAGTTTATCATTTTGATAACCAATAGGTAACTTTAAAAAGTTTGCTTCCATTATTCTAAGTACAAGTTTTAACTTATATTCTCTTATTTTATAACTTTTATTATCTTTATTCTTCTCTAAAGGATAGCTAACACTCTTATCTATTAAATTATAAGTTTTAGCCAAAAGCTCATTTCCATGAATAAGTCTATGATTTAGAGGAATAAAACTAGGTGTTACTGTGCCTTTTTTATTATTCCATACAGCAAATTTATATGTTGCATGAGGAATATCTAATAATATACATATCTCTGCTACAACAACTTCAACCCAATTTTCACCTGTATTGGGTCGTCCCTCTTTAAATAGTTTCATTTGACCATCATCATCTTTAAACCAAAATTTATACTTTGTTCCTAAAGGTTCAATTATTTCGTATTTGTATAATGGAATTTCAATGATATTTAATTTATCCATAATTTTACGCCAAATAATCCTGTAAAGCCTTAGGCTCTAACTCTCCATTAGTTGCTTTTAGCTCTTTTATGGCAAGTGCTGTAGCTTTTGCTGCTGCTATGGTTGTGAAATATGCTACATGATTTCTTAGCACAGATTGTCTTATACTTTTTGCATCATCTTTACTTGCTCTATTATCACTTGTATTTATCGCTAGTGCTATCTCTTCGTTTTTTATCATATCATCTATATTTGGTCTGCCCTCACTGATTTTGAGTACCTTTGTTGATTTTACACCTGCTGCTTCTAGCTCTCTGTGAGTTCCTCTAGTAGCTACAATTGAGAAACCTAAATCAGTAAACATCTTTCCGATTTCTCCTGCGTGTAATTTATCTGTTTTGGTGAGTGATATAAATATTTTTCCCTCTAGTGGAATATTATTTTTAGAGGCAAATTGGCTTTTGGCAAAACTCATACCAAAGTTATCACTAATTCCCATCACTTCACCTGTTGATTTCATCTCTGGTCCCAATATGAGGTCTGAGCCTGGGAGTTTATTAAATGGAAATACTGCCTCTTTAACGGCTACATGACCTTTTAGATTTGGCTCTAATATTTTCTTGTCAAAGTTTACTACATTAAATGTATCATAAAACTTCAACGCTTCTCTAAGGTCACCTTGTATCATAACTCTAGTAGCTACTTTGGCTAGTGGTACACCTGTAGCTTTACTCACAAATGGTACAGTTCTTGATGCTCGTGGGTTTACCTCTATTAGATAAATTTCACCTTTATATATAGCATACTGGATATTCATAAGCCCTACAACTCCTAGAGCTAAGGCTATTTGTGCTGTTTGAGATTTTACCTCATCTTGAAGCTCATTAGAGATAGACATAGGAGGCAAAGAACAAGCACTATCTCCTGAGTGGATACCTGCCTCTTCAATATGTTGCATCACTGAACCTATATATACATCTTTGCCATCACATATCGCATCAACATCAAGCTCTATAGCATTATCAAGAAACTTATCTATAAGAACAGGAGCATCATGAGATACACTCACGGCTTCGTCCATATAGAGTCTTAGTTCTTGGTCATTATATACAATCTTCATACCTCTACCACCTAAAACAAAGCTAGGTCTTACAAGGACAGGATAACTGATACGGTTGGCAATACCCATCGCTTCATCTTTAGCGAATGCTGTACCATTGTCTGGCTGTTTTAGTCCTAGTTTGGTAATAAATTTAGAAAACTGCTCTCTATCTTCTGCTAAGTCAATAACTTTGGCAGTTGTTCCTGAGATTTTTGCTCCAATAGCTGTAAGATTTTTAGCTAGTTTCAAAGGTGTTTGACCTCCAAAATGCACAATTACGCCATCAGGCTTCTCTATCTCTATTACATTACGCACTCTCTCAAAATCTATCGGCTCAAAGTACAAAATATCAGAAATATCATAATCAGTGGATACCGTCTCTGGGTTACAGTTGTACATAATAGACTCTACACCCATATCTTTGAGAGCAAATGCAGCGTGGACACAACAGTAATCAAACTCAATCCCTTGACCAATACGGTTAGGTCCTCCACCGATTACAAGTACTTTTTTCTTATTGCTTTTTGTTTTCTCTTTTTGAGGTAGTTTAGTGATATTAATAGTTGAATATAGATAAGGAGTAAGTGCTTTAAATTCAGCTCCACAAGTATCTACTTCATTATATTCTAGTGCCACTTCTACTTTCTCTCTAGCTCTATATATATCATTTTCATTGAGAGTAAGTCCCTCTTTTTTGTTGATAATCTCTGCTATTATAGCATCACTAAAGCCCTCTGATTTCACTTCTCTTAGTCTTGTAGCATCAGATAAAAGAGCTATATCCATCTCTTTTTCTCTCTGTGCTAACTCTTCTAACTGGTAAAGAAACCATCTATCTATCTTACATAATTCAAATATATCATCTACACTCATACCTCTTCTAAGACCCTCAAATACATAAAGCATACGGTCTTCATTGGGTCGTCTAATCTCTTTGATAAGTATCTCTTCTGTACAATCTATACTATTAAATCCAGTCAATCCACTCTCTAGTGAACATAGTGCCTTTTGAAATGACTCTTTGAATGTTCTACCTATACTCATAACCTCACCCACTGATTTCATAGCAGTAGTAAGTGTAGAGTTCGCACAAGGAAACTTCTCAAATGTAAACTTAGGAATTTTGGTAACAATATAATCAATTACTGGCTCAAATGATGCTGGTGTGCCTGTAATATCATTAGTAATCTCATCAAGCGTAAATCCAACAGCTAGTAGTGTGGCTACTTTTGCGATAGGATAACCTGTAGCTTTTGAAGCCAACGCAGAAGAACGGCTTACTCGTGGGTTCATCTCAATTACAATCATTCTCCCACTATCTGGGTCTATAGAGAACTGTACATTAGACCCACCAGTATCCACTCCTACCTCTCTAAGAATTTTAAATGAAGCATCTCTCATATTTTGATACTCTTTATCTGTTAGAGTAAGAGCTGGTGCTATAGTGATAGAGTCTCCTGTATGCACACCCATTGGGTCAAAGTTTTCTATAGAACAGACGATGATACAGTTATCCTCTTTGTCACGGATAACTTCCATCTCATACTCTTTCCAACCAAGCATAGACTCCATAATCTCTATCTCATTAATTGGACTAGCATCAATTCCTTCTCTTGCAAGTTTTTTAAACTCTTCCATATTGTATGCTACACCAGAACCACCACCTGCGAGGGTAAAAGAGGCTCTTGAGATAACAGGAAAACCAATCTCTTTGGCACATCTCATGGCTTCTTCTACATTATAAGCATTTGCACTTTTGGGTAAATCCATACCTATCTTTATCATAGCTTCATTGAATAGATGTCTATCTTCACCTTTTTTGATAGCTGCAGGAGTAGCACCCAAAAACTCTATACCATCTAACATACCTTTTTCATACATTGAGGTAGCCACATTAAGAGCCGTCTGCCCACCCATTGTAGGGAGTATCGCATCTACACTCTCTTTTTTGATGATTTTGACGATAATCTCTTCAGTGATTGGCTCTATATAAGTACGATGAGCAAACTCTGGATCGGTCATAATAGTAGCAGGGTTTGAGTTGATAAGAACAACTCTATAACCTAGCTCTTTGAGTGTTTTTGCTGCTTGTGTTCCAGAGTAGTCAAATTCACAGGCTTGTCCGATAACGATAGGGCCTGAACCGATAAGTAAAATAGTTTTGATGTCATTGCGTTTTGGCATAAGAAGATACCCTTAAAATTTAGTTTGATATTATACCCAAAATCCCTTAGGCTAAAATAGGTCTAAGGTACTATTATGTCTAGGTTTTGGCTTAGGTTTGGGCTTAGGCTTAGTATTTGGTCTATATCTCGGTCTTGGTCTTGGTCTTGGCTTTGGTTTTATTATCTCTTCTATAGGAATTTCTGGCTCTATGATATCCTCTTGTGTTTGGTCTATTCGTTTTGGAATACTTGATATTATAGGTAAAATTATATTTTTATCTTCTAGTTTCGCTATAGGTATATCTTCATCTTTATAATTAGGAATAGATATTTTTGTATTTTTTGAATTAAATCCTTCACTAAGTGACTCTCTTGCATCATTTATCAAAAAGAATGTTTTTGGATGAAAAATATCACTATATGTCTTGATGTGTGCTACCGTATATGAGCTTTGTACCTCTATTTTGGTAACAACTCCTACAGGAATATCTACAAAAAATATATCATCTAGCCCCGAAGTAACAACACTATCACCTACTTTAATTTTGTGCCATTTGGGTATAAATTTAATTAACATCTGATTTTTTTCACGACCTAATGCGATACCAGGGGCTTGTGTATCTCCGATAAATACAGAAAACCTACATTTATCATCAGAAGTGAGATATCCATAGAGTTGGCTATTTCTCTCTCTTGCAATTCCTGCTACTACCTTGCCTTGCATAAGACCATATATCTTATCCTTTTTAAGCCCTTTGGGTTTGGTTAATATTATTTGTGAAAAGCTATTTAGTTTTACATAAGATATGGTATCTGTTAGAGAGATATTTGATACAGGAAGATGGCTTAAATCAGGTAATACATCATATATATTTTTGACCTGTTTGATATAGTGGACTTGTTCTAATAGTCTTTTTCGTAGTATTCTATTTTCACGGCTAAGTTTTTCAATAGACTCTTTTTGGAATATATAACTATGGCTTTTGTTTTCCAAATCTTGCGTCAAGCTTTTATAACTCTGCTTGATTGGATTGATGATACCCAATAGAGTATTGGATATTCGTTCATCATTCCGTGATAGTAATACTATTAACATAAGTAATAGTATTACTATGATTATAAGTCTAGTCTTCATAAGCCATTTGTTGGAGAAGGTCTATCTCGTCAAGTGCTATACCTGTACCTTTGGCTACAGCTAAAAGAGGCTCTTCTGCAATATATACAGGAAGTTTAACTATATCAGAGAGATATTTATCCAATCCTCTAATTAATGCCCCTCCACCTGTAAGGACGATACCATTTTGAACAATATCTCCTGCTAGTTCTGGTGGAGTCTGTTCAAGTACAGATTTGAGAGCCTCTGCTATCTCTTCAAGAGCATCTTTCATCGCTGAGCGAATATGTTCTGATGTTATTTCTATAGAAGTAAGGCTACCCTCAACTTGGTCTCTACCACGCACTATGGTAGAAAGTTCTTCATCCATAGCAATAGCTGTACCGATAGAAATTTTAAGCTCTTCGGCTACTCTCTCACCTATTAGTAGATTAAAATTCTTTTTGATATAATCTATAATAGATTGGTCAAATGTATCTCCTGCTACACGGATTGATTTACTTATAACAAGTCCACCTAATGATATAACACCAATTTCAGTAGTACCTCCACCAATATCAACAACTAAGTTTCCATTTGGCTCTTTAACTGGTATTCCTGCTCCAATTGCTGCTGCCATTGGCTCTTCTATTAGATATACATATCTAGCACCTGCATTCTCTGCTGAATCTTTTACAGCTTTTCTCTCTACCTGTGTAAGTCCATAAGGTACACAGATAATAATACGAGGACGCAGGAAGCTTTTTCTATTGTGTGCTTTTTCAATAAAGTATCTTATCATCATCTCTGTAACCTCAAAATCTGCAATTACACCATCTTTCATAGGACGGATAGCTTTGATATTACCAGGAGTCTTACCTACCATGTCTTTGGCTTCAGTTCCAACAGCCAATATCTTCTCTCTACCATGTTTATCATACTGTATAGCTACTACAGAAGGCTCATTGATACTTATACCTTGTCCCTTTATTAATACAAGTGTATTGGCTGTACCTAAATCTATCGCCAAATCGTTAGAAAACATTCCTAATAATCTCTTAAACATTTTTATCCTTTTTTGCTATTAAGCTATTTTTTTCTCTTTGATATATATAGGCTCTGCATTATCATTAATAACTCCATCACTGATAACTACTTCGTACCCTTTAAGCTCTGGTAACTCATACATAATATCCAAAAGAGTCTCTTCTAGTATAGAACGCAACCCTCTAGCCCCTGTTTTTCTCTTAAGTGCTTTTTGTGCAATACTAATAAGTGCATCATCTTCAAACGATAGCGTTGCCCCATCAATCTCAAAGAGTTTTTGATATTGTTTAAGTAGAGAGTTTTTAGGTTCACTCAATATTCGTACCATATCCTCTTTTGTAATCTCTCCTAAAGTTGCTAAAACATGAAGCCTACCGATGAGTTCTGGTATCAATCCATAAGATACAAGGTCATCAGGTTCTACAAGATGAAGAAGGTTCTCTTCCTCTTTTTTGGAGCGTTTACTCTGTCCAAATCCTAAAGTGTTTGAGCCTAACCTTCTTTTGATAATATCATTAAGTCCATCAAAAGCACCACCACATATAAATAAAATATTAGAAGTATCTATCTGTATAAAGTCTTGATTTGGGTGTTTTCGTCCACCTTTTGGTGGGATATTAACAACAGACCCCTCGATAAGTTTAAGTAGGGCTTGTTGCACTCCCTCACCTGATACATCTCTAGTGATAGAACGATTTTCACCCATTCTGGCTATTTTATCTATCTCATCAATAAATACTATACCTTGCTCTGCTCTTTTTGGGTCACCATCTGCTTCCATTAGAAGTTTGGTAAGGATATTCTCTACATCTTCACCCACATATCCAGCTTCTGTTAAGTTGGTAGCATCTGCAATAGCGATAGGAACATTAAGAAATTTTGCTATAGTTTGAGCCAAAAGTGTCTTACCAGAACCAGTAGGACCAATAAGAAGTACATTTGATTTTGCTATCTGTGTATCATCTTCTATATCAGAAGAACCAAATATCCTTTTATAATGGTTATATACAGCCACAGAGAGAGTTTTTTTAGCTTTCTCTTGACCTATTACATAATCATCTAGGATACTATTTATCTCTTTTGGTGTATATAGAGTCTGAACTGTAAAATCTTCATCTTCTATCTCTCCTATATCTTCATCACCAAATAAAATCTTATATGCAGAGACAACACAATTTGAACATATATACGCATCTTCTCCAGCTATAAGTGGATTCTCTTCACTCTCTTTTACTTCACAGAAGCTACATGCTTTTTTTTTCATTTACTATCCTTACTAAGTTGTTTCTTATCTTTGCGAACAAAAGGAATTCCTCTTTTGGAATTTTGAATAAATTCACAAAGTTTTATTACATTTTTTGATTTACTACTCTTCACAAGAGTATTTGCTACTTCTTGAAGAGGTTCACCACTCTCAAAAAGACTCTTATAAGCAGTTCTAAGTTCATCTATCTCTACTCTACTCACATTACGACGCAGACCTGTAAGATTGAGTCCCCTTAATGAAGCACGATTACCTTCTGCTAGACAAAATGGTGGTATATCTTGAGCTAATGCACTAGCACCTCCTATCATAGAAAAGTCTCCAATTTTCACAAATTGATGAATTGGAGTAAGACCCCCTATTACAACACTATTACCAATCTCTACATGTCCTGCCAAAGTTGCACCATTTGCCAAAATACAGTTATTACCTATAATTACATCATGACCTAAATGGACATAACCCATAAATAGATTATTATCTCCTACTTTGGTGATACCACCACCACCTGCTGTGCCTGGATTAAAGAGTGTAAACTCCCTTATAGTATTATTATCACCAATAATAAGTTCTACTCTCTCTCCATTAAATTTCAAATCTTGTGGAATAGTTCCTATAGCCGAGTGAGAGAATATACGGTTATTTTTGCCAATAGTAGTATATCCCTCTATTACAGCATGAGTAGCTATAGTAGTATTATCACCAATAGTTACATCAGCACCAATATATGCAAATGCACCGACAGATACATTCTTGCCTAAAATAGCACCATCTTCAATATGTGCCAATGGATGAATTAAAGCCATTAATAGACCTATTTATCCACTATCATAGCTTTGAGTACAGCCTGTGCTACTAGCTTATTTTCCACAAAAGCCTTGGCATCTAGTTGCCAAATAGCTCCTCGGTTCTTGATAACTGATATTTTATATATTAGTTGGTCTCCTGGAGTTACAGGCGCACGAAATTTAGCTTTATCTATACTCATAAAATATACCACTTTGTTATCAGCCTCCTCCTGAGATTTTAAATCCATACTCTTAAAAGCTAATACTCCACCAGCTTGCGCCATACCCTCTATAATCATAACACCTGGATATATAGGATGGTCAGGGAAATGACCTTGAAATACAGGCTCTGAAATAGAGACATTTTTGAGTCCTTCTATATACTCTCCTGCTCTAAGTTCTATAATTCTATCTACAAGTAAAAATGGGTATCTGTGGGGTAATATATTTTGAATATCTACAACATTATAAATCACTAAAAAACCTTTTGAATAAAAAATTCTCTAATTTTATCGCAAAATTAGTAAAGGGTTGGTTATATTAAGCATTTAAACCTTCTCTTCCACCTTTTTAACTATCAAATCTACAAATTTTTGACTACTATTCATACATTTGCTCACGATATAATCTTCATATTTTATCTTATCAGCTATCTCTCTATGTTCAATATCAAGCTCAAACACAGTCTCAGAGTTATCAATTGTAAATGCTAAAGGAAATATTACTACTTTACGATTGGTAGGATTACGGAGTACATCTACTAGATTTGGCTCTAACCATGAGGATGAACCTACTTTTGATTGATATACAAGTTTAATATTCTTAAACTCAACTCCTCTCTCTCTTAGATATATCTTGATAGCAGAGGCGTTGGCTTCTACTTGGTTTTGGTATGGGTCACCTGCTTTTATGATACTTATAGGTAATCCATGAGCAGATAGCAACAAATCATAATCTGAACTCTTTATATCTTTGATAGCCTCTATAATCTTATCACAAGATGCCTCTATATAGTCATAATCATCATAATATGGCTCTATCATTGTAATTTTGGGATTATAATCTAATAATTGACACCTATCTTCTATATCTTCTAGTGAGGATAGTGTTGTGGTAGTTGAGTATTGTGGATACATAGGAAATAATATTAGCTCCTCTACTCCATTATCCTTGCACTCTTTTAGTGCATCTGAGGCAAATGTTGGCACATAACGCATAGCAGGATAGATAGGCATATCTAATCTATCTTGAAGTTTAGATATTAAATCTTGTGTTAATTGAGGTAGTGGTGATTTACCTCCAATAAGGTTATAATTCTCTTTTACTGCATCTAATCGTTTAGTAATTATAATGTATGCTATAAGTTTACGCAAATACCTATTCATAGTCAATATATTTTTATCTGCAAACATATTATCTAAAAATAGTTCTACCTCGTCTATATTGTTTGGACCTCCCATATTTAGAAGAAAAAGTGCTTGTTTCATTATAATCCTTTAAAGTCTTGTATCTTATCATATTAAGGGTAAAATTAATCTAATATAAACCAAAAAAGGCTCTAGTAATGATTATAATTCCTGCAAGAATAGGTTCAAGTCGTTTTCCCAATAAAGTATTGGCTGATATAGGTGGTATGCCTATGGTAGTAAGAACTGCAAAGGCAGTTGAGAGTATTGATAGAGTAGTTATTGCTACAGATTCACAAGAGGTGATAGATATTGCTATCTCTCATGGTATAGAGGCCATACTTACATCAAATACTCATCAAAGTGGTACAGATAGGATATATGAAGCTGTCTCTCTATTACAAATGGAAGATAATGAGATAGTGATAAATGTACAAGGAGATGAACCATTTATAGAGATAGAAGTAGTTCAAGCGATATATAATCTCACCAAAAAGAATATCAATAACGATAAAATAATGATGAACTCATGTTATAAATATATCACAAACCCAGAAGCAGATGACCCCAATATAGTTAAAGTAGTTACAGATTGTGACGATATAGCTCTATATTTTTCAAGAGCCAAAACACCCTACCCTAGAGACCACCATTTTGATAAATACAAAGGACATTTAGGGATATATGGATTTAGTGTAAAATCTTTGAGAGCTTTTTGTGCATTATCTCCTGCCCCACTTGAACATATAGAAAAGCTCGAACAACTCCGAGCTTTATATAATGGTTATGAAGTAGCAATGGTAGAGGTAGATACACAAAGCTTCGGGATAGATACCGTGGAAGATTTGGAGATGGCTTTAAAGTACCATAGACTTTAAAAAAGTAATAAATTATATTATTTTATTTTTGGGATAAACTAGCTAGTAATAGTCAATGTCCTATATTGTATTAATAAACCTCAACCGTGCTAATGTATTGATGTAAATATCCATTAAAAAACTTCACAAACTTTTCATCAAGCTTCGCTAGAAAAAAGCGTAATCGTTTGATAATATATTTACGAACTGCTATAAATTCATTGGTAATGTACCAATTCCGTTGATAAAACAAGTCTAAGGAAGCTTTAAAGAAAAAAGGTGTTTAATTACAGAAAAGAGATGAAAATAGAAATAGAAGT
>JASFZJ010000018.1:0-9687 GCA_045267865.1 Sulfurovum sp.
ATTATTTATATAGATATAAAGAGATTAGACAAAGAACAAATCAAATACTCAAAATATTTTTAGAAGATATTAGAATTGTTATAGATAAGGATGATTATAATATAAAAATAACAGATAAATCAAGAAATATAATAAAAGAAAAAGATGTTAAGAAATTTTTCAACGAAGCCAAATTAAATTTAGTGGTATTCTCACTACTATTTTCTATTATTGAACTTTCTAAAAATGAAGAGAAAAAAAAAGTATTAATATTAGATGATTTCATCACAAGCCTTGATATGTCCAATCGTACTTTTTTAATGAAACATATTTTAAAAAATTTTGGAGATGACTTTCAGATAGTTATTTTGACTCATAATGTCTATTTCTATAATTTGATTATGTATCTTGTCAATGATATTTATAAAGTTAAAGATACTTGGGAGTATGCTAACTTGTATGAGATAGGTAATGAGCATAAGTTATATACGAATAGTAGCATTATTAAAATATCAGATATTCAAGGAAAGTTAGAAGAAGATAATCCAAATTTTCAAACTATTGGCAATCAAGTTAGGCAAAAATTTGAACGATTACTTTATGAGTTTTCAAAATCTTTGATGATAGGAGCTGTTGAAGAGAGTAATAAGATTTTAGAACTTATTGAAAGTAGTAAAAATATTTATCTAAAAAAACAAGGTAATAAAACTTCTAATGAGTTGGTTTTAGAGATAGAAAAGATATTAAAAGAAGATAATGATTATAATTTAAATACTAGAATTCAAACTAAAATAGATAATTATAAGTTATCAGATTTAAATAATATTCATAAAGTATTAAGAGAATTAAAACTATATCGTAAAGTAAGTATGCATTTACTATCTCATGGAAGAATAGGAGAACATAATTGGAGTCAGAAAGAGATTAAACAATCTTTGATTTTATTGAAAAAAATGGAAGAGCATATTAGTAATTTAAATACTACAGAACAAAGACGCACAGATGGATTATAATAACTACATCATAACAACAAAAAAAAGGAGAAAATAATGTTCGGAATTAATTACATCAAAGTATCACCTACATCATATATTATGAAATACCAAGGTGGCAAAATAGTACAGGAGGGTGTAGGCTTATCATTTTTCTATTTTGCACCCAACACTTCACTTGTCTTAGTACCTATCAACTCTGTAGATGTCCCTTTTATCTTTCAGGAGGTGACAAAAGATTTTCAAAATATTACTATCCAAGGGCAGATTACTTATAAGATGAGTGACCCCAAACTCTCTGCTTCTTTGCTTGATTTTTCTATCAATCCTAGCACAAAACAGTATGTCTCAGAAGACCCTCAGAAGCTCTCTCAAAGAGTGATTAATCAGCTTCAAGTCCTCACACGAGATGAGGTACAGAAGATGAGCCTCACGGAGGCTTTGACTTCTAGTGAGTCTATCGTTAAACAAATTAATAGCTCTATCTCTGATTCTATTGAGCTAAAGTCACTAGGTATATCTATTTTGAGTCTCTCTATTTTGGCAATCAAACCTAATAGTGAGACACGAAGAGCATTGGAAGCAGAAGCGAGAGAAGAGCTACTCAAAAAAGCAGATGATGCTATCTATATAAGACGCAATGCCTCCATAGACCAAGAGAGAGCTATCAAAGAGAATGAACTCAACACTGAAATAGCCATAGAGAATAAACAACTAGAGATAAAAGAGACGCAAATCAAAGCTCAAATGGCGATAACAGAGCAAGAACACGAACTCAAAACCTCTCAATTATCATCTCAAATCACCCTTGAAGAGCAGAATGCTTCTTTGGTAGAACTTGTTATTGATAATGCCAAAAAAGAGGCAGATTCTAAAGCTTATGCGATGGAAGTGCTACTCAAATCATTTAAAGATGTAGATAGTAAAACACTCCAAGCCATCACCAATGCCAATATGTCACCTCAGCAACTTATATCTGTAGCATTCCAAGATATAGCCAACAATTCAGAGAAGATAAATCAGCTCAATATCTCCCCTGATTTGCTCAAAGAACTGCTTAACTCTTAGATGAAAAACAATCAACAAAGGGTGATACTTATCACAAGAAAGAGCCGTCTTGATGAGCTTCTATATAGATTTAATACCATATCACAAAGTAAATTTTATATAGAGCATCTAGGGGGAGATTTTTCTGATTATGAAGATGAACATAAGCTGTATCAATCTGTAGTCGTAGAAGCTGTAAAGATACTCTCAAAGATAGGTAAAGTGCATCGTGTAGATAGAGCATTTTTGCCCAATTATATCTTTGGCAAAGATGATATAGTAGTAGCCATCGGACAAGATGGACTAGTAGCCAATACCATCAAATACCTAGACAAACAAAAGCTTATTGGAGTAAATCCTGATAGTAGCAGATGGGATGGCGTATTACTCCCTTATCATATTGAGAGTTTGAGATATATTGTTGAAGAAGCAATGAATGGAAGTTGCAAAATACAGTATGTCACTCTAGCCAAAGCCACACTTAATACAGGTGAAGAGATATATGGAGTTAATGATATTTTTATAGGTCCTAAGACACATCAATCACTTAGGTACAATATATCTCTAGGTGAAAGAGCTGAAAATCAATCTTCAAGTGGCATAATTATATCCACAGGATTAGGTTCAACAGGGTGGTTTACGAGTTTGATGGTGGGTGCAAATATGATAGCCACACAAAGTAAAGAAGAGGATTACTCTTTTGCGTGGGATAGTCAGTTTCTCCACTTCACAGTAAGAGAGCCATTCCCTAGTAAATATTCACAGACTAATATATTATGTGAGAAAATAACCAATGAAAATCCTCTTATCATAACCTCACTTATGCCAGAAAATGGAGTAATATTTAGTGATGGAATAGAGAAAGATTTTCTATCATTTAATTCAGGAACTACGGCTACTATTACGGTGGCTAATAAGCAGGGGTGTTTGGTGGTTTAGGAGAAATCAAAAAAAATATAAGGAAAATAATGGAAAATTTTGATAGATGGAACGGTATTAAAAAGAGTACAGAAAAAGAAAAAAATAATATTAAATTGGGAATTAGACCTAGAGATATTTTTTGGGCTAAAATAGGTCAAAATATCGGTACAGAAGAGTATGGAAAAAACAAAAACTTTTCACGACCTCTCATAGTCATACGAAAACTCACAAGTGATTTATTTATTGGTATTCCTGTGACAAGTACGATTAAAAATAATGATTATTTTCACAGTTTTGAATATGAGAATAGAGCCAATGGAGTAGTAACAAATTCAGCGATGATATTACAAGTAAAAACTTATAGTATAAAAAGACTGATGAATAAAGCAGGTGTGATAAATAAAAATGATTTTGCAGAGATTATAGAGAAGTCAAAAAAACTGTTTGATTAGTCCCACCTAAAAAGAGGTGGGTATGCTCGAAAGCGAATTATAAAGTTATTATATAGTAAATATAGAAAAAAATCAAGTTTTTAAGGAAAATAATATAGTATTTTTACTTTGATATTTTGGACAACGGCTGAGAAAAGTTTATAACTTACCCTCAAATCTCAAAATTAGGCTACACTTGATATAATTGCGTTATGAATTTTATTAAAACTTACGCATACACACACGACCCACTTCAATTTGATTTTAAGCAGACTATCGAGAGATTTTTTGTAGAAGAGATACCTCTTTACGCTCCAACAGGCAAAGGTAACTATCTCTATCTCAAAATCAAAAAAACAGATATGAGTACATGGAAACTTATCACCGTCTTATCTAAAGCTACAGGATTAGAAGAGCGAGATATAGGATACGCAGGACTCAAAGACAAAAATGCTACTACCATACAATACATCTCACTACCAAGAGAGTATGAGAGAGAACTCAATAAAAATCTTACTACTGATAAGATAGAGATATTAGAGAGAAGTTATAATAAGAGTGCTATAAAAATAGGACATCTTAAAGGGAATAAATTCTCTATCGTACTTCACGATATAAGTCCAAATGATGCGAAATTTTTTACCACTACAGCCAAAAAGATGCAAGTAGATGGTATTCCTAACTATTATGGTTATCAGAGATTTGGAGAAGATAGCCGTTCGTATCTTCAAGGTAAAGAGATAGCTCATAGTGGTAAAAGACTCAAAGGAAGCAAAGAGAAGCTACTTGTATCAGCATACCAAAGTTATCTCTACAATAGATGGCTAGGTACAAGGATTAAAATCTCTACTAATATAGATAAACTTACTCCAGAGGAAGCCTCCCAAAAGCTAGAGTTTCCACTAGAACTTACCAAAGTATTAGCCAAACAGCCACAGTTTTTTAAGCTATTTATCGGTGATATTGTGAGAGATTATCCTTATGGTAAATCTAAAACAATACACGACCTAAATAGCAGTGCTGAGCTAATGAAACAAGGCAAAGTATCACCTACAGGATTGCTTTGTGGAGCGTCTGTTGATAGAGCAAAAGCAGATGCCTATTATCTTGAAGAGGAGTTTGATGATAAAGAGCTGACAAGTCTCAAAGGAGATAGAAGATTTGCATGGATTTGGCCAAAAGGTGTAGAGACGAGTTATGATATAAATAAGCAAACACTTAGAGTAGAATTTATATTACCAAAAGGCTCGTATGCCACTACATTTTTAGAAGAGATAGGAAAGTTTTCATTGAAAGAGTAATCATTCCTAAAACTCATAAGCACTAATAATTCTAAAATAACTTCTATTTGGGACATTGTCTATCCACTGTCGCTCAAAACGAAGATAGATATACTCTCTTGGTCTAAAATGAAACTTATGGTCGATATAGATAGCATTAATAGTATGAAAATCTGCACTATTATAAGTTATATTAGTTAAATATAAAGCACTTGAATAGGCATTTTTGCGTGAATTAGAGCCATAAGTATATTTAAGCTTCAATGACTTTGCAAATGGGTTTCCCTGCTTCTTACCACTTGTAATCATAGAGGTAGTATAGAGTGAAGAGAGTCCTCCATATCCTCTATTAATCCCATCTTTACCGAAATTATATGAAAGAGAAAAGATAGATTTAAAACCACTTTTTTTCAAGCCAACCTTTGTAGCTAAAAGTCTCACATTATCACCACCATTATTAAGATTATCAATACTCTTCCCATTAGCATTTTTGAATGTATAGATAGCCTGAACACCGTAGATAATATCTCTAGTCTCATCATAAGGTATTTTTCCTTTGACCTCTATATGGAGTGCATTATACAGCTCTTTAGAATAAAAATAGTACCACTGATGTTCCACATCTCCAAAACGAGTATTAAGCCCTATAAAACTAACCCCATTTTCAGCATAGCCACTAGATGTAAAATCGGTATAATTTTCACTATTATTGGCTCTGTATTTATATACATGACCCAAAGAGAGTGTAGTAGTTTTACTAAAGTTAAACTTAGCAGTAATAGCCTCGTAACTAAAGGGGATAAGTCTAGTTGTATCGCTATTGATAAGAGGCGTATTAAGTTGCTGTTTCCCTACTCTAATCTCCATAAATCCATCTTGCATAAAATCATTCTGATAGTAAAGATAAAGCTCTGCAAGAGGATTAATCTCATGTCCTGCTGTATCTGTAAGTGAAGTTTTATTTGGATTTTTGGTATCAAAGATAAGATGTGAGTAGTAGTGCTTAATATCCACTCCCAAATGACCCCAAAGAGCTTTGGAGCGATAATCAATAAACCCACCTGCCACAGTGGCATAAGAGTTATTTTCATTATCTTCCAAAGAGTTAATATCATAATAAAAAAGTTCAATATGGGTCTTAAATGTACCTATAGGAGTATCAACAGCAAAAAGTGGCATGATGAGGTGGTATATAAAAATGATTTTGAGTATATTAGTTAGGTGCTTATTGTAATTGATTTTTTGTTCCTAGTTGTTGGGTTATCTAAAAAATTAATAATGAAGATTATACCATAAACCTATATTAAAAAAGAAAAATAAATTTAAGATTTGACTTGAAATTATGATATAATAGATTTTAAAAATAAAAAAGGATAAAATATGAAATTTTTTTTACTAAGTCTAGCTACGCTATACACACTAGGACAAGCTGGTGGATGTCTCTTGGTTCAACCTAATACTATGGGTGTCGATTGGAAAGCTTACAAGACTCTAGGCAAGATAGGTGTGGGTGGTAAATTTATGGCTGTTAATTATACTCCAACAGCACTAGAGGGCAAAGATTTTGCTTCTATTTTGGTGGGTTCAAAAGTAGAGATAGATACCCAAAAGATAGATAGTGGAAATAGTGGTAGAGATGTGACTTTGGTTAAGTTTTTCTTTGACAAGATGAGTTCAGGCTCTATAATAGCTACTATCAAAGATATAAAAGCAGACAAGAGAATAAAAGGCAAACCTCGTACAGGTACAGTACAAGTGATGATTACTATGAACGATAAATCACTTATAATCCCTATGAAATACAGTTATGCCAATAGTAAATTCAGAGCAGAGGGTACGATAGATATTTTGGATTTTGATGCCAAAAGTGCATTGGCAAGTATCTCTAAAAGCTGTTATGACTTACACAAAGGCAAGACTTGGAGTGATGTAAGTATAGGATTTGAGACTACTATCAAAGCTAGTCTTTGTGATGTGAAGATTTCTAAATAGAGTATTTTATTTCAAGGGTAGGGGTAGGTTTTATGCCTACCCTAAATGTATTAAATATTATGACGCGTAGGGTAAATTTATCCACCATACAAATTTAGTTTTAGAAGAAGTTTACAAAAAGGAAAAAAATGAACACAAAAGAACAATTCCAAAGACTATTTAATAATCAGATGCCTACAGATGAGGCTAGAGAGTTTTTGATAGGGCTTTATGATAAGGGTGAGAGTAGTGAGGAAATTGCTATCTCTGCACAGATAATGCGTGAACACTCTATCAAAATCCCTCTATCAGATGAACTAAGAGAAAAAGCTATAGATATAGTTGGTACTGGTGGAGATAAGAGTGGAAGTTTTAATATCTCTACAACTGTATCTCTGCTTCTAGCATCTATGGGACGAGTGGTAGCCAAACATGGTAATAGAAGTATCACAAGTAACTCAGGCTCAACCGATGTACTTGAAGCGTTGGGTATTAATCTTAATTTAACTATTCCTAATAAGATAAATATGCTCCAAGAGTGTGGATTTTGTTTTTTCCCTGCTACAGACCATCACCCTGCGATGAAACATATTATGCCTATTCGTAAATCTATACCACATAGGACTATATTTAATATATTAGGGCCTCTTACCAATCCTGCACAGGCTTCTAATTATCTTTTGGGAGTTTTTGATGCATCTTTTATCAGACGAATGGCAGAAGCTTTGGTTGTGTTGGATACAAAAAGAGCTTTTGTGGTAAGTAGCCTAGACGGTATGGACGAGATAGGTATATCAGGAGATACGGCTTTTGCTTATATAGAGAGTGGTCGAATATCAGAAGGTGTGATAGACCCTAGAGAACATGGATTTGATTTAGCACCCAAAGAGGCTATATTGGGTGGAGATGCAAAGCACAATGCACAGATTACTAGAGATATATTGAGTGGAGTAGAGGAGGGTGCAAAGAGAGATATTGTGTTACTCAATAGTGCTTATGCACTATTTGCTGATGGAGGTGTTAGAGATTTAAAAGAGGCACTAGATATGGCAAAAGATATGTTAGAGAGTGGTAAGGCTCTTAAACATTTAGAGTTTATGGCAGAGATTAGTCATAAGTTGGCTTAGAGTATGAGAGAGATAGAAGCTTCATTAGATGAGCTGGATTTGGTAGTAGAGTATCTTAATTCAATTTTCTCCTCTGATATAATTATCTTTTTAAGGGGTGATTTGGCTAGTGGTAAGACTACACTTACAAAGGCTATAGCCAAAGACAAAGGAGTAAAGAGTGAAGTGACATCTCCTACTTTTTCTCTACAACACTGTTATCAAGATGGGTTTTATCATTATGACTTGTATAGATTAGAGTATGATGAGTTTATGGATTTGGGACTATTTGAGGAGTTTGAGAAGAGTGGTTGGCACTTAGTAGAGTGGGGGAGTGATAGACTCAAAGAGTTTTTAGAGGGTGTTGGATATAATGTAGCTACAATAGATATAACAAATAGCCCAAATAGTAGAGTATATAGGATAAAAAATAATGCATACACTAGAAGCTAGAAACCTCTGTAAAACTATCAAAAAGACACAAATAGTCTATAATATATCAATAGATGTAAAGAGTAGAGAGATAGTAGGACTCTTAGGACCCAATGGAGCAGGTAAAACGACCTCATTTTATATGGTTTGTGGTCTTACAGATGCTACAAGTGGTGAGGTCTTTTTAGATGGTGTGGATGTGACTCATCTACCTCTAAGTGCTAGAGCCAAAATGGGCATAGGATATTTGCCACAAGAGTCAAGTATATTCAAAGATTTAAGCGTAGAAGAAAATCTTCTAATCGCTGCTGAAGCACTTAACCTTGATAAAAAAACTATCCAACCTCGCATAGATAAGCTACTAGAGATATTTAATATTGAGCCAATTCGTAGGCGACTAGGTATAAGGCTAAGTGGTGGAGAGAGAAGAAGAGTAGAGATTGCCAGAGCATTAGTGGGTGAGCCCAATTTTTTGCTACTTGATGAGCCTTTTGCAGGAGTAGACCCAATAGCCGTGATTGATATTCAAAATATCATAAAGCAATTAGTAGAGTTAGATATGGGGATACTCATCACAGACCACAATGTCCGTGAGACTCTAGGGATATGTGATAGAGCCTATGTAATGCGTACAGGTGAGATGTTGGCTATGGGTACGAGTGATGAGGTAGCTAATGATGCAAATGTGCGTAAACATTATTTAGGAGAGCATTTTAAGTTTTAGCTCTTTTAAATTCTAGCTCTTCATAGAGTCTAGTATCTCATCGAGATGAATCTCTCTATCTTCATCTTCGTCTATAGCTACTGATTGACACAGTTCACAAACAGTTCCTGCTTCTGTACTGTCCATCAATGCCTCTATAGTATTGTTTCCCTCTTCTATTGCTGTCTTTATCTCTCCTAGTGAAAGATTCATACACACACATACTTCACAATCATTATCTAACTCTTTTATCTCTTCTTTTGTCATAAATTATCCTTTTGATATTATATTAAAATAGAGTAACAAGTTAAGTTTATTATGATATTATTCCGTTCCCAAATTAAATTTTGGAGATAAATACCCATCAGGAGGTCATTATGGCTTTAGATCAGGCGAAAAAAGCAGCGATTATCGCTAAATATGCAAGAGGCGAAAACGATACAGGTTCAACAGAAGTACAAGTAGCACTTATCACAGAGAGAATTACTTACCTTACAGACCACCTCAAAACAAATAAAAAAGACCATTCATCAAGACTAGGACTACTTAAATTAGTTGGTCAAAGAAGAAGACTAATGAGATACCTCAAAAATAGTGACTTGACAAGATGGAACACTATCAAAGAAGACCTTGGAATTAGAAACTAACTTTAACTCCAAAATAGTAGGGTAGCTATCTCAGCTACCCTATCTCAAATCTAATACCAATGAATTAAGCTTTTTATGTGTAGATTCCGTGTTAAAGAAACCTTAAAATCTCATCAAAATAGCCTAATAAATATATTAGGCTAAAACCTCAATTTTCTTATATAACTGCCCCGATTTA
>JASFZJ010000019.1:0-16935 GCA_045267865.1 Sulfurovum sp.
CTATTTTTTGAATCATTTCATCTAAATTATTTTGTTTATCTCTTTTTAGCAAATCAAAATAGGAAGTTGAAGGACTAATCTCATCTCTACCATAATAATAAAAAGTATAAATTTCTCTTACTTTTTTATCACCATACTTTGTCAATATTTTTTTTAATTCCTCTCTATATGGAATTGATATTAAAATTTGATTTGAATTATGTTCAAAATTTTCCACTAAATTACCTGATATGTAATTAGTTACATCTTCCTCTTGTTTTTTTACATCTAAAATTTTTTGAATTAATTCATCCATACCTTTAAATAAGTCCATTTATTCTAAAGTCCTTTAATATTATTAATTGTATCTTTCTCAACAAATCACCCCACCACCCAACAGTCTATCTCCATCATAAAAGGCTGATATTTGCCCTTTTGCTAGTCCATATACTGGCTCTTGAAGCTCTACCGTGGCTCTATCTCCCTCTATCTTTACACTACATTTTATAGCACTTGTACGATAACGCACTTTTACACTACACTCAAACTCAATCAATGGCTCAAATAGATTTATATCTTTGACCTCAAATGAGCTTTTGGCTAGTTTCTCTTTTGTGCCTACTACTATTTGATTGGTCTCAGGCTTTATCTCTAATACGAAATGAGGGTCATGCGCTCCATTAACGAAAAAACCTCTTCTCTTGCCTATGGTGTAGTGCATATAGCCTTTGTGAGTGCCGACTACTTTACCCTCTGTATTGAGTGTCTCACCGACTATATCTATATCCATATATTTTGCCAACACCTCATCATAACTATTCTCTACAAAACAGATTTCAGAACTCTCTTTTTGGGTAGCTATATCTTGAAGTACCTCTATCTTGGAGGCGTAAGCTTTGACATCATTTTTTATCCACTCTCCTAGAGGAAATAATACTCGTGGAAGTACCTCTTTTTTGACTTGACACAAGAAATAACTTTGGTCTTTATTGGGGTCATCAGCCATATAGATATAATCTCCATCACACTTAATATAATGCCCCGTAGCTACAAACTCTATCCCTAGACTATCAGCAAAATTTACCATCTCACCAAACTTAATCGTACGATTACATATCACACAAGGATTAGGAGTCAATCCATCTTTGTAACTCTGTACAAAATACTTATATACCTCTCTATCAAACTCCTCACTCAAATCTATAAAGTGAACTTTGATACCCAAATAGTCTCCTACCCTTGAAGCTTTAGCAAAATTAGCTTCATGATAGTTTGGTTTATGATGAAGTTTCATATAAACACCCTCCACCTCATAACCTTGTTTTTGGAGTAGTATCGCTGTAACTGTAGAATCTACCCCCCCACTCATTCCTACTAATACTGTTTTTTTCATATCTTCTCCATTCCACTTATAAAATTATCCAAAAGATACTCTCTGGATGCTACGCTTATATCGTTTTCTATATCTTGTCCTATACAAAAATAGGACATCTTTATTTTGGATTTGAGTACAAAGTTGAGAACATCTGCAAAGTGCTTTGTCTCATCAAATTTGGTAATAATTAGGCTACTTAGATTAAGAGCTTCAAATGAGTTGTATATATCATACATATCTTCACATTTAAGCGTAGCTGAGAGTATTAGTTTTACCTCTATATCTATATCTGTATTAGATTTTACAAACTCCAATATTTGAGTAAATTTATCTCTATCATAAGGTGAAATTCCTACTGTGTCTATTAATATAATCTCATTATCAAAGCTCTCTATCTCTTTGGTAAATAGGTCTAAATCTTTTACCATTGTGTGTGGTACTTCTATTTTGGTGGTGTGTGCTTCTAGTTGCTCAAAAGCTCCTACTTTGTAACTATCTAGATTTATCACTCGTACATCAAAATTACTCTCTTTTTTATATCTAGTTGAAAGTTTGGCGATAGTTGTTGTCTTGCCCACTCCCGTAGGTCCTACTAACATTATTATTTTAGGTTTATCTAGTCGCTCTCTTTCAATTTGGAGAGCATTATCCATCTCTTGTATGATATAAGAGGCAATATATTTATCATCATTCAAATGTGTATGTCCCATCATCTCTAGTGAACTTACAAATTCATCTAATATATCTTTATCTATCCCTCTTTGGAGAAATACTGCTTTGATATGTGTTCCTGAAGACTCTTCTATCATAGATTTTTTGATAAATACATCTCGTGGGACTCCTACCGTTATCTCTGACATAATCTCACCATCATCATAAGCTACATGTTTGGCTGAAATGAGCTTGATAAATTTGCCATATTTCGCCATAGCATTGGCATAAGCAACTTGTGGAGTGGTGGCTACAAATGTTTCGTGTATCATATCTGATACCTCATAAATGATAAGGGGATAGTGATTGAGTCTCTATTTTTTGCTCCACTATGAGGCAGTGTCAATTTTTTAGTTTTCATCTTTACCTTTTCATAATATATCATATCTATATCTAGAGTACGAGGTGCATTTGCAAAAGAGCGTTTGCGTCCAAATTGTGTTTCAATACTCAATATATAGCGTAGTAGCTCTTTGGGCGTTAGATTAGTCTCTACAACAACTAAAGCGTTATAAAAATCATCTTGCTCTATATATCCAAAGGGAGGATTGCGTAATATTGGCGAACTCTCTACCACTCGTACCAAAGAAGAGCGAGAGAGATAGATAAAGAGGTGGTTAAACCTACGAATGACATCACCAATATTTCCACCAATTCCCAAAAGAGCCTTACGCCCTCCCCTACTCTGTTTTTGTATAGGAAAATTCTCTTTTTTTATCAATATATTTTCGCTATCCAATGCTTTTTTAATCATAACAACTCTTTTAATATATCAATATATTTTTTATTATTTTAGCATAAAAGAGCATAAAGGGATATTTAGTGATAGAGTTCGCATAACTACTCTACATCACTTCCACTCTTCCCTCTACCATACTTACCATATCTTCTATACGGATACCAAACTCATCGGGGATATAGATACCTGGTTCTATTGTATATACCATTCCATCTTCTATAGTCTCTTCTGATTTTTGAGAGATATAAGGCATTTCGTGAATATCTAATCCTACTCCATGTCCTGTAGAGTGAACGAAATATTTGCCAAATCCTGCTTTGGTAATTATATCTCTTGTGAGGGCATCTACCTTTTTGGCTTTCATTCCACTTTTGGCTTTCTCTATTGCATTATCATGTGCTTTGAGAACTGTATCATAAGCTTTTTGTATCTTTTTGCGTTTAAAGTGTTGATGGGTATCAAACATCATATATTTATCAGCCTGAAGTGTTCGTGTACGGTCTGAACAGTATCTTTGGTATTTGAGTCCTGCATCTACCAATAATAAATCACCTTTTTCAAGCACTTTCTCTGTGGGAGTTGCATGAGGTTTAGACGCATTTACACCAATAGCTACGATAGGGTCAAAACTCAAATCATATTTACCAAAGTCACTCAATATACTTCTTGCTTTATATGTAAGTTCAAATTCATCTTTACCAAAACCATCTTCTCTTATCTCTTTTGCTAATCTCTTAAAAGCTTTTGCACCTAGTTTGGCTGATTTTTTAAGTATTTCAAGCTCTCTATTACTCTTAATTATCCGTCTTTTGTGAGAAAAATCTAGTTCTGGTTTGAATTTAACTCTTTTGATAGAGTTTAACTTCTCAAATCCATATACACTCCACTCTTTTGGGTCAAAAGTTAGTTTTTTGATTTTTGATTTTTGGACTACTTCTATCGCTTCTGCATATATATCTTTTGCTATTAGTAGATTGGTATCTTTGAGATTATCTTTAGCATCAATAGTATATCGTCCATCGGTAATAAAAAATGCCTCACTACCCAAATGAATATAGATAGCATTATCACAACTATAGCCACACTCATAATATATAGCATTTTCATCTTTAAGTATATAGTTCATCTTTATCCTCTATTTTGTTTTTATGATTTTATCATAAAAAAGCGTAATAACATAACCTACTCTATAACATAAGAGTCTGACATATTTATAGCGTGGTATATTCTTGTGCCGTATTTTTTGTTATAATATTTTAATAGTAATTTTTGTAATATTGGCTCTGTAGATGGGTTGAACCAACCGTTATTGCTTATTACTATCATATTTTTGGGATTTTTCTCATATAGCGTTTCGCTTGTAGCTTCAAAGCATATCGCATTTCTGTATATCTCGTTATCTATCTTATAATCTATCACTTCCTTACTCGCTTCATAATCAACTGCTCCATCATAAAATACCTCATTTATCCAATCACTTAGGAAATCAGGTAATGGATTACTCTCTCCAAATGGTACGAGTACGACTTTATTGGCGATGCTCATCTTATCTTTATTAAATATATAAGTAGAGTTTCTAGGGGTTTTGCCATCCCAATATAAACCTCCTGTAACTATTGTTATATCTTTGGCTCTCTTTTGTAGCTCTTCTATTATTTTAGGTGAGCGATTGAGAAATATTGGGAAAACGGACTCAGGGAGTACCACTATCTTTTTTTGCTCTTTTATGGCTTTATCTATACTACCAAAAAGTGCTTCAAACTGTTTTGAATGTAAGTTCTCATTCCATTTATCTTCTACTGTGGTGTGGGTAGTAATTAGGGCTATATTTGCTAAAGGTCTACTATTGTGAGTGATTGGTTGATATGCTAATATCGTGATAAAAAGATAGAGAAGATTTCTTTTGTAGATACTTAGACTTATAGCAAACAGTACAATCGCAAACTGCCACTTATATATACCGATATAACTATCCACAAAAATAAGCTCTATCTTAAACCAATCAAATGCAAAAGGGTGTATATAGCTGATGACTAAAAGTCCTAAAGCTTTGATAATGATAGGGTATTTGGGTGTAACTCTCTGTGCGATATAAGCTATAGTCCAAAAGATGAGAGCGTAACTAATAGAGATTATAGCTATTGCTATAGGTATCGCCCAAATCATATCGTAGTGCTTGAAGCTTACGGCTATCCACCAAAACCATAATACTCCTATAAAAGCTCCTACAAAAAACCATACTCTCTTATCTTCTTGAAGTAGAAAGTAGAGAGCCAAAAGCCCTAAAATCGTATTAATTAAAGGAATAACTATATCAAAATAGCTAAGATATATAAAGAGTGATGCAAGAAATGCTATACCTAAACTTCTTATAATATAGTTCATTAAAATCCTACCTCTTGTTTCCTATTGTTTATATATCTCGTTACTCCTTTAACTATCCCCTCTACTAGCTTCTCTTGATAAGATGAGCTAAATAATCTAGCTCTCTCTTTTGGATTAGTGATATATCCCACTTCTACCAAAATAGAGGGACGACTTGCACCCACAAGTACATAAAATGGTGCTGGTCTCACGCCACCATTAACGACACTACTATACTTTCCTCTTAGGCTTCGTATCATTGCATTTTGTACATCTATGGCAAGTTTATGTGATTGTATGATTTTAGGACCATTAAGAACAGAATCTATGATGACATTTTTGCTAAGTCTATCTGTACCTTGAAGCACAGAAGCATTCTCTCTCATGGCTATCCGTTGTGACCGTGCATCTCTAGTTTTTTGTAAATAATAGGTCTCTACACCTTCTACTTTATTAAATCTATTACGGTTGGCTATAGCATTGGCATGGATAGAGATAAATACTTTCGCCTCTTCATGGTCTGCTATTTGTGTTCGTTTGGTAAGGGCTATAAATTTGTCACTATCTCTAGTAAAGTGGACTCTATACCCTTTACTTCTAAACTCATGATTAAGTTTTTTGGTGATTTGAAGTACCAAATCTTTCTCTTTTTTGCCTCCTGCTACTGCACCACTATCATGTCCACCGTGACCTGCATCTATCACTATGAGGGCATTTTCACTACCAAATGAGAGCATACCACAACCGACTAATATAAGAAGCGAAGCTATCGCTAATATAATCTTATTCATCTATTATCCTTATAACTTTTAGATTTTTAAAACTTACGGAAAAAGAGTCTATTTTTACCAAATTCTCTATATTTAATACCGTTAATTTTATCTATCTTCTGCAAAATATCCATATAATTATAGCGTATTGATGGTATCTTTTCATAAAAATTCTCTATCTCTTCATACATCTCTAAAGCTTTTTGATACTGTTTTGATTTATAGTAGATATTTCCCAAATTATATATATCTCTATTGAGCTTAATGCTATCTCTATCCAAATATCTCTTTTCTAATGTAACAATATTTTTAAAAGCCTCTAAAGATTTCAAAAAGTTTTTATCTTTTTTATACTGTATAAATAATTTTTCAAACTCTACTATCTTCTCAAATGGTAAGAATATAGACCTCCATAAACTAAACCCCTCATCAATTAGAGCCTTCTTTTGAGGATATAGTTTTAAGAGCATATTGTAATCATAACACATCTCCTTATCAAGATGATAAAAGAACTGTTTTTTCTCTTTTTTAAGAAATATTTGATATAACTCTTTTGCTCTCTTCTTATTGCCGTCTAAAATATAACTATGACCAATATTTGCAAAATAGTAAGATTGAACAATTTTATCTTCTATATAGTCTATATTATAGCTATTTTCTTTGTGAGCTAAGAGTGAATACCATGATAATCTATCATACTCTTTCTCTAATTCTAGCTCTTTACATGCTAATAGACATATATTTTTAACCATATTTATATTGACTATCTCCTGCTCACTCTTACTATCACATAGTTTAATAAATTTATACTTTTTAAATTTTCTATTACTCTTTTTCTTTTTACTCTTCTCTTTTATTTTTGTAACTATATCAACTATTTCTCTATCTTCTTTTATACTATTATCAGCATATCTTAATGATTTGACCGTATCTTTAATCGCCTCTAATACTACAGCTTTATCTTTTTTTAACTCTGATGATGCGTACTTCAAGCTATCACCAAAATTTTTAACAGCACTTAATACTATCTCTCTATCTGAGGTTAGTGAGTTATCTACATAAGATAAAGCCTTTCCATTTTGTTGCACGGCTATCAAAACGATACTTCTATCTTTTTTAAATTTTTCATCTGCATATCTAATAGATTTACCTGCATCTGATACAGCCATCAAAACAATATTTATATCTTTTTTAAATTTTTCATCTGCATATTCTAACGCATATCCACTATTATTAACTGCTATAATCACAACTTCTCTATCTTTTTGTAAACTTTTATCTGCATATTTGAGCATAGTACCATTTCGTTTTACAGCTTCTATTACTACCTCTTTATCTCTCTTTAAAATCTCATCTAAATACTCTAATATATATGGATATTTATCTATAATTTCTAAAATAAATATTTTATCCCTCTTTATAGTTGTAGGTATATATTTCCACGAACTCATACCATTTGCCATAGCTATTTTTATTAACTCTTTATCACTACGTAGGATTTTATCTGCATATTGTAAAGCATTTCCATTCTGTTTCAAAGCCATCATAACTATCTCTCTATCTTTTTTAAGACTTATATCTACATATTTGAGAGAGTTTCCATCTTGTTTCAGAGCCGTTATAACTATCTCTCTATCTTTTTTGAGACTTATATCTACATATTTAAGAGAGTTTCCTTTTTGTTTTAGAGCTATCATAACTATTCTTTTATCTTTTTTTAAACTATTACCTGCATATTTAAGAGCGTTTCCATCTATACTAATAGCCGTTATAACTATTTTTTTATCTTTTTTAAGACTCTTATCTGCATATTTTAGTGTTTTTGGATTTTGTTTAATAGCACTCAAAACTATCTCTCTATCTTTTTTGAGACTTACATCTACATACTTTAGCATTTTTGGATTTTGTCTAATAGCACTCAAAACTATTTTTTTATCTTTTTGGAGACTATTATCTGCATATTTAAGAGCTATACTATTTTGATTAATAGCCATAATAACTATATCTTTATCTTTTTTAAGATTATCATCTGCATATAAAAGAGCCTCTCCACTCTCTCTTACTGCTGTTAATACTACCTCTTTATTTCTCCTTAGAGTATCAGATACATACTCCAACGCCAATCCATTTTTCTCTAATACCTTTATAATAAAATCTCTATCTGATCTGTTTTTAGAGTTAGATTTACCTAAAAATCTACTACAATCTTCTATTATATCTAAGATAAAATCTCTATCATTATAGAGCCTATTTGCCTCTTCTATCACCTCTTGACTACAAGACTCTTTAAGAGCAAAAGCTACAACCTCTCTATCTATTTTATACTTATAATCCAAATATTTCAAAACATTACCATTTCGTTTTATAGCTTGAAGTATAAATGTTATATCAGTTTTGAGTAATGGTTCTATGACATTATATACTTCAGGATTTTTATAAATCATCTCCAACAAAAATACTTTATCTCTTTTTATAGAGTTATCAGCATACTTCAATAGATAGATGTTATCTTCGGTAGCCTCTCTTACTATATCTATATCTTTTTTGAAACTATTATCTACATATTGAAATATATCAGGATATTTTTTTATAGCCGATAAAATAACTTCTCTATCTTTTTGCAAGTTGTTGCTTAGATAAAAAATAGTTTGTTTGTATCTATTTACAGCCTCTAATGCTATTTTTTTATCTTTAATCAAACCTTGGGATATATGATAATTTTTCTCTAATCCATAAATCTCTTTATGTAGCCAACATCCATTTTGATAGCCTCCATCACAAGACATTCCATAATATTTAATTGCTTGAAAAATATCTTTCTCAACACCCTCACCTTTTCTATAACTATCTCCAATATCACTACACGCACTCATATCACCTAAATTACAAGCTAATTCTCCAAATTTTTTTGCCTCTTTGAAGTTGGGTTCTACATCTAATCCCTGATAATATACTCTAGCTAAATTTCTGCATCCCATAGCATTATCACCACTACAGGCTCTCTTATAAAGCTCTATCGTTTTTACTATACTTTGACTTACTCCATTTCCCAAATAATACAAAACACCCAAATCATTACAAGCTTTTGCAAAACCATTATCACAAGCTTTGGTATAGAGTTTAACTGATTCTCTATAAGCTTTTGTACTACTTGTATATAGAGCTAAATCAAAACAAGCTTCACTGCTACCCAAATTACAAGCTATCTCTTTTAGCTCTCTTTTATATGGCTTATTATCTTTTACTCTATTTGCAAAATTATTACAATTTGAAGCACCTATATCTAAGCTTAAATAGTCTGATGATTTACAAATCAAATTATCTATTTCACAACTTGTAAAAAGTATAGTTGATATTATTATTAGTAGCAGTAGAAATATTTTTTTCATAAAGTTCTTCTTAAATATTATTTTAAATTATCTATTAATTAAAAGAAATCAATCTCTCTTCTTCGATTTTTCATATAGCTCTCGACACCCTCAGCTATCCCTTTTGCGATTAGCTTTTGGTATCGTGTAGTAAAGAGTCGTTTTCTCTCTCTAGGATGAGAGATATATCCCACTTCCACCAAAATAGATGGACGACTAGCCCCCACAAGTACATAAAATGGTGCTGACCTCACCCCTCCATCTCTTACTCTTTTATATTTGGTATGTATATTTTTCATCATTTTTCTCTGTATGTCAATCGCTAATTTATTAGATTCTACTATCTTAGGTCCAGATAATACAGAGTCTATTATCACTTTTCGGCTTAGTTTATTCGTCCCTTTGAGTACAGCTTTATTCTCTATAGAAGCTATTCTCTGTGACCTTGCATCTCTAGTATTTTGTAAAAAATATGTCTCTATACCCTCTACCTTATTTCTTCTACTTCTTCTGCTTACAGCATTTGCATGGATAGATATAAAAGCTACAGCTTTTCTCTTGTCTGCTATTTTAGTTCGTTGAGAAAGTTTGAGGAAATAGTCTTTATCTCGTGTCATATATACAGGAAAACCCCTTCTTCTGAGTTCATCTCTCACTCTTTTGGCTATCTGCAATACAAGGTGTTTCTCTTTTTTACCTCCACCAACAGCACCACTATCTGCACCACCATGACCTGCATCTATCACAATCGGTTCATTTCTATGTATATTTCTAAACTTTTTAGAGACTCTATAAGTAGGTGTTTTTGTACTTCTTTTGGATACCTCTTTATATTTATGTATCTGCTCAATTGGTAATACACTATCTATCCGAGGCAGAGGAA
Organism: Sulfurovum sp.; assembly: GCA_045267865.1. Lineage (GTDB taxonomy): Bacteria > Campylobacterota > Campylobacteria > Campylobacterales > Sulfurovaceae > Sulfurovum. The sequence continues at coordinate 10,190 of JASFZJ010000019.1, forward strand.
TTGCAAAAAGATTTTTGGAAAATAGAGGACTATATGCTATAGAGCTAAATGGTTTTTTACTAGATATTATGACTCTTATAACATTTGGTTTATATTGAAGTACCTTTAGAGACTTATTCCACTTGGCTGATACATCTCTATCCAAAAGCCTACTATTTTTAATCTCAAATACTCGTCTAAATGGATTGGTAAGAGTAAATGAACGAGTATTCTTTTTGTTATAATTATTTGCAAAGTGTAGATGAAGCTCATTTTTTACAATTTCAACTTTTTGGACACGATTAACTGTACCCAAAAGAAGTGTAATATTAAGTAGTAGTAAAAATAAAATCTGCATAAGTTTCACTCTATTTCTCTTCCCCATTCATCAGCTTATCCATAAGCTCTTTTACTGTAATAATCTCTTTGAGTCTATATCCATTTGAACCTGTAAAAAATAGTCCCGTCTCTTTGATACCATCATACGCATCACTCAGTCTATCTGCTATACAATATCCTACTACCTTCGCCTCTTCCCCACGCTTACAGGGAGCAACACAGTTAGAGATACATGCTACTTTTGGAGCAGTACCTCTCTCTATATCTGAGTGAAGTTGAGTCTTAACACCTCTTGCAGGATATCCAACAGGAGACTTAAAGAGTTTTATATCCTCTTCTTTGGCTTCAATGATAATATTTTTCATCACATCACTTGCATCACACTCAACAGTACCAATAAATCTAGTTCCCATCTGTACAGCACTAGCACCAAGTTCCATCATCTTAACTATATCATCTCTATCCCAAACTCCACCAGCAGCGATAACTGGTATCTCTCCCCAATTTTTCGCCTCTTCTACTACAGGAGGCAAGATAATTTCTAATTGATTTTCAGGCTTAAAACAATCTTCATACTTAAAGCCTTGATGTCCACCACTTAGAGGTCCCTCAACTATTACAGCATCAGGCAGTCTATCGTGAGTCTTTTTCCATCTTTTACACAAAATTCTTAAAGCTTTTGCCGTAGATACAATAGGCACAAGAGCAATATCAGGATAATCTTTGACGGCTTCTGGCATCGTTAGAGGAAGTCCTGCACCTGTGATAATAATATCTGCTCCTGCTTTACACGCATCTTCTACCACACGATTATAATCTGTTTGAGCATATAAGATATTAGCTGCGAGAGGTCTATCTCCACAGATAACTCTTGCATTATCAAATATCTTCTGAAGTGCTTCATAAGAATAGAAGTTGATAGACTCTAACGGTCTTCTCTCTTTTCCTACTACCTTTTTAGTATGTGACCTATCTTCATATATCCCCGTTCCTACAGCAGAAATAACACCTAATCCACCCTCTAAGCTAACATTTCCTGCCAACTGATCCCAAGAGATACCTACACCCATTCCACCCTGAATGATGGGTTTTTCGATTTTGTATTTTCCAATATTAAAAGACTTAAATGACATTACCCACCTTTATTTTAGCAAATTTTCTTTTTCCTACTTGCAATATATACTCACCTGTAGAAAGATTTAACTTCTCATCAGATATTTTTTCTTGATTCAGACTTACGGCATTTTGTTTTATATCTCTTCTAGCCTGAGAAGTCGATGGTACTAACCCAGCATCTAAGAGTGCTTTGCATATCCATATTCCCTCATCTGCTTCTATCTCTTTCATATCAGAAGGTAGTTTATTTGATTTGAATACATTATCAAACTCACCTTTGGCTAATAGGGCCAACTCTTCATCATAAAATCGTCTAACCAACTCAAGAGCTAAATTCTCTTTAACCACTTTAGGGTGAAGTGTACCATCTTTTACTTCATCTCTCATTGAAGCTATATTCAAAAGTGATTTATCACTCAAAAGTTCATAATATCGCCACATAAGTTCATCTGAAATAGAGAGTATCTTTGCATATATATCTTTTGGTGTTTCTATAATACCAATATAATTATTAAGTGATTTACTCATCTTTTGAACTCCATCAAGTCCTTCTAAGATAGGCATCATCAAGATAGACTGCTCTTTACCTACATTGTATGAACGCTGTAGGTGTCTTCCCATAAGAAGATTAAACTTCTGGTCTGTTCCACCTATCTCTATATCACTTTTAAGCTCCACACTATCATATCCTTGAAGAAGTGGATATAAAAACTCAGAAATAGAGATACTCTCTCCACCTTTGTATCGCTTCTCAAAATCATCTCTCTCCAACATTCTAGCCACACTAAAACGAGTTGTAAGCTCTAACATCCCACCTGCACCAAGTTTATCTAGCCAAGTTGAGTTAAATACTACTTCTGTTTTATCTTTGTCTAATATATTAAATACCTGCTCTTGATAAGTCTTAGCATTTGCCATAATAGTATCACGATTTAGCACTTTTCTAGTCTCACTCTTACCTGTAGGGTCACCTATCATAGCTGTAAAATCACCTATAAGAAGTTGAATTATAGCACCGTGATTTTGAAATACTCGAAGCTTTTGGAGAAGTACAGTATGTCCTAAGTGTAAATCTGCACCAGTTGGGTCAAATCCTGCTTTAACTGTGTAAGTTGTACCATCTTTATAATAGTTGGTCACTAGCTCTTTTATCTGCTTTATATCTATAATCTCTACTGTGCCTCTACTTATCTCTGCTAGTGCTTTTTTTATTATATCGTCTTGCATAATTATTACTCCTACTATTTATTATACGCATCATCTAAACTTATCATCTCTATAAGCTTAAACTTTTGTGAAATTTTATCTCTCAAGAGTTCTCTTTTAGGCTCTTGTGACTCTACCTCTATCTGACAAAACTCTGCACTCTCAGAGTTTCTAATACCCAGTTCTATACTTAATATATTAAAATTAAGCAGTGAAAGTTTGTCTAAAAGGTCTGCTAATATACCTTTTTGATTTTGAAGGCTAATGGTAAGTCTATAGCGAGAGAGTTTAGAGCTGTTCCAACTTACATATACCATATCTCTACCATCTTGCATATTTTGATACGCCTTTTTACAAAGTTTATGGTGAATGATAGCTCTATTTTTATCATAAAATGCAACTATCTCATCTCCCATCTTTGGATGACAACAGTAGTCAAACTCAACACCATCAAGAGGTTTATTTACAAAAAATGTAAAATGCTCTATCTTCTTACTTTTGGGTGGCTTGTAACCCTTTTTCATAAACTCCCAAAAACGAACCTCTTTCTGTCCTGTATGTTTGGCTAGTTGATGTATTGTATCTTTATAATAATCAAGCTGAATAGGTAATTTATATATACTATCATAATGTCCTAAACCCCTTACAAATACCCTCATCTCCTCAGTTGTTTGAGAAAAGAGTGTAGAGAGTATATTATAAGCACTCAATCTATTTGAATCCATTATTCTAGCCCTACAAGCACTTCTCAAACCATCTCTAGCCTTAGAAGTCTTAACAGTATCTATCCAAGAGCAGTAGAGGTGAGGTCTTGTATCTTTGATTATTCGTACAATATCACCATTTTTAAGTATAGTTAAAAGTGTAGATTTTTTCTTATTAACAAGTGCTTTTATAGCATTTTCACCCACTTCTGAGTGAATAGCATAAGCAAAGTCCAAAGCCAATGAACCTTTGGGCAGAGTATAGCAGTCACCTTTGGGAGAAAATACCGTAATATCTTCTGAAAACAAATCTGATTTGGCAAGTTCATAAAACTCCTCTACAGACTCATTTTTGTAGTGTAGGCTCTCCAACCAAGATAGATTTACTCCATCTTTCTCCATACTCTTATCACCACCTTTATATCTCCAGTGAGCTGCTACACCATATTCAGCCAACTGGTGCATATCATAAGTCCGTATTTGAACCTCTAATATTCCCTCTTCATTAAAAAGTGTTGTGTGTATCGTTTTGTAACCATTCTCCTTGGGTACAGAGATATAATCTTTGAAGCGTGAGATAAGAGGTGTGAATTTAATATGAAGCATACCCAAGACTTTATAACAATCAATAGGCTCTTTGAGAATAATTCGTATAGCCAAAAGGTCAAGAACCTCTTCAATACTCACACCTTTTCTCTGCATCTTTACATAAATAGAGTAATAGTGCTTAACCCTTCCAAAAATTTCAAACTCATCACGGCTAAATAGCTCTTTTGTCATCATACCGTTAATATTTTCAATAAATTCATTAAGTTTAAAATGTAAGTTTTGGGAATTGGTATTAATATACTCATCTATCTTTGCATACTCATCAGGATAGATATAAAAAAAGCTCAAATCTTCAAGGTGATTTTTGAGTCTTGATATGCCCAATCTATGAGCAATAGGTGCATAGACTACCATTGTCTCTTCTGCTATTCGTCTCTGTTTTTCAGGACTCAAAGCATCTAGTGTAAGCATATTATGAAGCCTATCACAGAGCTTAATCACCAAAACTCGTACATCTTTCACAGAAGCGACAAGCATTTTACGAAAGCTAAGAGCTGAATTTATAAGTCTATCATTGGACTCAGAAGAGACAAGTTCTTCATCTCTCATCTGCACAATTTTGGTAAGACCCTCAACCATGTGTGCCACATCATCACCAAAAATAGAGACCAAATCTTCTATACTATAGTGAGTATCCTCCACCACATCGTGTAACAGTGCTGCTTGAACCATCGTCTCATCTTTACTAATAATAGCCGTAAGAACAGCCACTAATATAGGATGAATAGCATAAGGCTCTCCACTCTTGCGTAGTTGCTCTTTATGAGCTTCTATCGAGAGTTCTAATGCTTTGATTGTGAGTAGGTTAGCTGATGGGACAACCTCCCAAAGAAGAGCTGTAGCATCCTCTATGGTATGTATATCTTTCGCTTTATCTAAAAAAGCATCCAAGATTTACTAACTCTCTAAGCTTACAATAATTTTACCCTCAGCTATCTCCTGAAGTGCAATATCTACATACTTCATAGATGAAGTATCCAAATCCAAAAGGGCAGGTGCACCATTGGCAATGCTCTCTGCTCTCTTACCCACGGCATTTGCCAAAAGGTATTTATCGAAGTTTACTCTCTCTAGTGCTAGTGCTGTCAACTGTTCTGTTCTCATAATATTTCCTTCTATTTTTTATAACTTGTTCGATAAAATCTAACCTACATATTTTCAATCTATTTCACTATAGAACATAGGCTCATATCACCATTAATTATCGCCAAAAGATTACCCTTCTCAAACATATTACATACAATAATGGGAAGCTTATTTTCTCGTGCAAGAGCTATAGCAGTATCATCCATTACCTTAATATGCTCTTTAAGAGCCTCATTATAGCTTACAGTATCTAGCTTAATAGCATCTTCAAATTTATTAGGGTCTCTATCATATATACCATCTACCTTAGTAGCCTTAATAAGCACCTGTGCATCTATCTCAGAAGCTCTTAAAGTCGCTGCTGTATCTGTAGTAAAGTATGGATTACCAGTACCCCCTGCAAATACCACTACCCTACCCTTATCAAGGTGTCTCTTGGCACGACGAACAATAAAAGACTCACCAATCTCCTGCATATCAATAGCAGATTGTAATCTTGCATCAAGCCCTGCGTGTTCGAGTGCTTCTTGGATAGCCACACCATTAATAACAGTAGCCAACATACCCATATAATCCCCACTAGTTCTCTTGATAATACCATCTTTGGCAGCTGTTACACCACGGATAATATTACCACCACCAACTACTATACCGACCTCAATACCTGCATCTACAAGAGTTTTTATCTCATTTGCAATATAGTTCAAGATTTGGGTATCAATCCCATATCCTGCTTCACCTGCCAACGCTTCACCAGAAAATTTTACTAATACTCTTTTTGTCACAAGTAGCCTTTATAATATTTTCGCGATTATATCCAAAAGAGGTTTAGGGTGTGATTAAAGAGCAATTAGCTCAAATTTGATATAATGCAATATTAAATTAAATAGCATTAGGTGTAGATTATGGAAAATATAGATGAAGAGTTGTATCAATATGTGTGGGATAATATTTTTGATTTAGAGGCTATATTTGCTACTAAAGCTTATGAGAGACTACTAAAATATAATATAGAAAATAATAAAAAATCCTTTGATGAAACCTTAGATTTACTTTTGGATATGGATAAAACACTTAAAGAAAAGATAAAATCTCAATATGAAAATATAGATGAAATGAGTATAGAGGATATAGTAAAAAATCTTCAAATAACATCTTATGATAACTTTGTAGATAAAAAGAAATATATTGAGAATGCTGAGTATTTTGTAGAGAACTATAAAGAAGAAGATGATATATATGTAGTACTTTTAAATAATCTTGCATTTATTTATGAGGATATGGGAGAGTATGAAAAATCAGAACCTCTCTATCTAAAATCTCTAAAAATAACAGCAGAGAGATTAGGAGAAAATCACCTCTCTACGGCTTTTTTTTATAATAATCTTGCAGGACTTTATGAATCTATGGGAAAGTATGAAAAATCAGAACCTCTCTATCTTAAAGCTCTAAAAATAAGAGAAGAGAGCTTAGGAAAAAATCATTCTAAGACGGCTATCTCTTATCATAATTTAGCAAGTCTTTATAAATCCATGAGAGAGTATAAAAAGGCAGAACCTCTCTATCTTAAAGCTCAAAAGATAATAGAAGAGAGTTCAGGGAAAAATCATCCTGATACGGCTATTTCTTATAATAACCTAGCAAGTCTTTATTATAGTATGGAAGAATATGAAAAAGCTGAACCATTTTCTATGAAAGCTTTAAAAA
>JASFZJ010000020.1:0-3600 GCA_045267865.1 Sulfurovum sp.
CTCTCTATAAAAGAGCTAAGTCACGATATATCGTTATATAAAAAGAGAAATATATTTATGCTTATTACGATATAATCACGACAATTAAGAAAAATCAGGAAACTAAAATGAGCAATAAATATAATCCAAAAGAAGTAGAAGATAGCTATTATGCCCTTTGTGAGAGCCGAGGCTATTTTGAGATAGATGGAAATAAAGATATTCAAAAAAAAGATGCCAATGGACAGGGTAAAACTTTCTCTATTATGATGCCTCCTCCAAATGTAACAGGAAGCCTACATATAGGTCACGCCCTTACATTTACACTTCAAGATATTATCACAAGATATAAAAGAATGGATGGCTATAAGACTCTATGGCAACCAGGAGTTGATCATGCAGGGATAGCAACTCAAAATATTGTAGAACAACAACTTATCAAAGAGGGAACTAGTAAAGATGAGATAGGTCGTGAGAAGTTTCTTGAACGAGCATGGCTTCAAAAAAAGACATCTAGTGAAAATATCGTCCATCAAATGCGTAAACTAGGTGTTACTCCTGCGTGGAAAAGAGAGAGGTTTACCCTTGATGATGGAATGCAAGAAGCCGTTAAGGAGGCATTTGTATTACTATATAACGAAGGACAAATCACACAAAATACTTATATGGTCAATTGGTGTACCAAAGATGGAGCTTTGTCTGATATTGAAGTAGAACACGCAGAGGTTCATGGTAAATTTTATACTATGATTTATAAATTTGCTGATGGTAGTGGAGAGCTTGAAGTGGCTACTACAAGACCTGAGACTTACTTTGGAGATACGGCTATTATGGTGCATCCTGATGATGAGCGATATGCTGATATTGTAGGCAAAGAAGTTTTATTACCTCTTACGACACGAAAAATCAAAGTGATTACCGATAGTCATGTAGATATGGAAATAGGAACAGGAGTTGTAAAAGTGACACCTGCCCACGACCAAAACGATTATGCTGTAGGCAAAAGACACAATTTAGAGTTTATCAAAGTTTTTGATGAGAAAGGTATTTTAAACGAATACTGTGGTGAGTTTGCAGGTTTAGAGAGACTAGAAGCCCGACCTCTTATCGTAAAAAAGCTTGAAGAAGAGGGCTATATCGTTAAGATAGAAGAGCATATACATCAAGTAGGACATTGCTATAGATGTAAAAATATTGTTGAACCTTTTATCTCTACACAGTGGTTTTTGAGTGAAAAAATAGCCAAAAACTCCATAGAAGAGACCAAAAAACACAATAATTTTCACCCACCTCATTGGATAAACTCTTATACTGCGTGGATGGATGAGCTTCGTCCTTGGTGTATCTCTAGGCAACTTTGGTGGGGTCATAGAATACCTGTCTTTACTTGTACAGATTGTAATCATACTTGGGCAGACAAAGCCGATGAGCCTGAGGCTTGTCCTAAATGTGCCTCTAAGTCTATGAGTCAAGACCCTGATGTACTTGATACTTGGTTTAGTAGTGCATTATGGGCGATGAGTCCTTTGGGTTGGGGAAACAATGGCAAAGTAGAAGACCTCTATAATGAGAGTGATATGAAAGACTTCTATCCCAATTCATTACTCATTACTGGTTTTGATATTATGTTCTTTTGGGTAGCACGAATGATGATGATGAGTGAACACTTTACAGGTAAACTACCATTTAAAGATATTTATATGCACGCATTAGTACGAGATGAGACTGGTGCAAAAATGTCAAAGAGTAAAGGCAATGTAATAAACCCTCTTGATATGGTTGAAGAGCATTCGGCTGATATTATCCGTTTTACCCTTGCGTATTTGGCAGTACAAGGGCGAGATATTAAATTAGGTGAAAAGAATTTGGAGCAGTTTAGAAACTTCACCAATAAGCTTTATAATGCGACTAATTATCTACAACTAAATCATGATACTTTCCCTGATTTAAAAGATATAGAGATTAAAACGCCACTTGGGCTTTATATGCAAAGTAGGTTAAGTGAGGCAGTTGATACCATTAGAGAAAAAATAGATACTTATAAATTTGATGAGATGGCAAAAGTGTTATATAACTTTACTTGGAATGAGTTTTGTGATTGGGGTATAGAGTATAGCAAAGCAGATAAAGATAGCATACTAGAACTAGGAGCGATATTTAAAGAGACACTCAAAATGATAAGCCCAATTATGCCATTCATCGCCGACCATTTATATCATAAACTAAGTGGTACAACGATTGAAGAGGGCAAATCACTTATGATTATGGAGTTTCCAAAAGATATAGCCAAAAATAGTGAAATAGAAGATACCTTTAAAATTATAGAAGAGGCGATAACAAGCCTAAGACGAGCAAAAGTCCTAATAGATATGGGAAATAGCAAAATAGATAAAGCTTATATCAAATTAAATAAAAATATAGACAGAGAGATGGCAAAACCATTTATCCAAAGATTGGGAAAGGTTATAGAGATAGAGTTTGTAGATGCTAAAGTAGAAAATAGCATTACAGATGTATCTGATAACCTAGAAGTCTATCTGCCAACAGGTGAGATTGATATGAAGCCTATTATTACTAAGCTTACTCGCCAAAAAGAGAAATTGGAAAAAGAGATAGCTAAGTTAAAGGGAATGCTTAATAATGAAAGATTTGTAGCCAATGCCCCTGCTGAGGTTTTGGCTGTGAATAAAAAGGCTTTGGGGGATGCTGAGGGGAAGATTGGGAAGGTAGAGAGTGAGTTAAGAGGGTTTTTGGTATAATAAAATATGAAAAAAGAGACACTTAAAGAGTTTGGAAAAGGATTGATAGCATTTAGTAATTTAATTGCGGGGTTTTCTATCATCAATTCGTTTTTTGGAATAACACATAATCTACCATTAGGAGTAGCAATATTTCTTATTGCCTATATAGTAGTTGCAGGATATACCACAGGATTAATTTTAATAAATAAAGGAGCTGAATAAATGGAAATGCTTATTATGTTGGCTGTACTAATGACAATAGCCTTAGGATTTGCACTTAAAGTCAAAGTAGATGATGAACCAAAATCTAAACATTAGATTTATCACTCGTTCAATAGCTGGAGCTGATGAACTAGGAATAATGATGAGGTAATTATATTTAAAACTATTATGATATAATTTCGCATGTAGCAAGAGAGTCACAAGCTCTCTTGCTCTACTATTGGGACTACCAACACAAAGAAGTGAAGATAATTAGCAATAGTATGATTATGACAAAAAGACGCATTTGCTATCCTTTCTCTTGGGCTGTCCCAAGCCCCACCCACCTAGTACCTAAGTACCCTTGTGAACATAATCAATTCATGCGATAGCATTATATCCAAGTTAAGATAATTTAGAGTACAATGAACTTCACTCGTTCAATAGCTCCTGCTATTGAATGCAGATCGGAATATCTTCCTCAAAATATTACGCAAATGAGTATTTATTCTCATTCCAAGGGTAGGCACAAGACCTACCCCTACGAATATGCCACCTTTTGTAGGGGTAGGTTTCAATATAGGGTGTAGAAAGACACCCTATATAAAGATTAACTTTTCCCCACTTTTTGGATATTTTGATTGAAAAATTCAATTCTCTTTTGCCTCATAGTCTTGCC
>JASFZJ010000021.1:0-10237 GCA_045267865.1 Sulfurovum sp.
GATTACGGTAGACCTACTACCATCTTCTTTATAGCATAGCTAATGCAATCCTCCTAAATTACTTTAGTTGTTACGCCTTCTTGGCACACCCTGACCCTACAATATTTTTATATCTAAAAAGTGGGGATGCTTTTGGTTATAGTTTGTAAGGTTTTTTAAACCCTACTTTTATACTCTTTATTTATAGTAGTTTACTTCTGCTCTCTTACACAACGGACATTGCTTTTTCCCAATTTGCTTGAGTAGTTAGAATAACCACTATTGAAACTAATACGCCAAGCATTGCTTTTAAACTTTGCTTGACTTGTGATACTCCAGTAGAAAAATCCTACTGTTTGTTGGAATATAGTATCTATACTTGGGTCAATTTTGCCATAATCTATTATATCTATCAGCTCTGCCCTAGTAGGTAATCTCCAGCCACGACCGTTTAAATATAGAGTTTTACAAAACTTTAGAGAATCGTTCCAAGTAGTGTATTTGGCACTTTGGTTATTGTCTCCATACTCATCTTGCCACTGTAGTTTAGTTAAATTATCTGTAACTACTCCTCTATCTCTGCTAAAGTCTCCATAGCATAAGCTACTTATTCCTATTACAATCAAAAATATCAATCTCATTTAATCCCACCTTTATATTAATTTTATTTCACTCTGTATAGTATCAAAAATAACCCTAAAGATATAGCAGATACCATAATAATTGATGCCCCTGATGTCAAATTATAAGTATATGAAAACCATAATCCCACAAGGGTAAATATTGTAGCTATAAATCCAGATATAAACATCATAGATAGAAGTGAATTACTAAGCTTCTCTGCTATATAGACAGGAATGGTTAGCATTGCTATTACCAAAATCAGACCTACTACTTTTATCGCTATTACTACGGTTAGAGCTGATAATACGAGTATTAGAGTATAGAAAAATCGTACATTTATACCTCGTATTCCTGCGTATTGACTATCATAAGATACGGCTAATATCTCTCTATACCATACAGTGATAACTATAAGTATCACTGTAAGCAAAATTGACATAAAGTATAAATCAGCCGTTGTAACTGCTAAGATAGAGCCAAATAGATAACTCATCAAATCTACATTATACCCAGGGGTGAGGTCTATAAATATCACACCAATAGCCATACCTACAGCCCAAATAAGCCCTATAAAGGTATCTATCCTATCTCTCTTTTTGAGTGTTAGCATCGCTATAAGTAATGCTGAAGCTACAGCAAAGAGTGATGCACCCAAAAATATAGGAAACCCTGTATATACGGCTAATCCGATACCACCATACGAGGTGTGGGCTATACCACCTGCTAAAAATACCATACGATTAACTACGATAAGTGAGCCTATAATTCCTGCTGTGAAGCTTACTAATATACCTGCTAAGATAGCGTTTTGGATAAATTCAAATTGTAATGCTTCTATCATTTGCTTTCACTTCTCATTTAGTTGCATTCCATTCGCATTTTGTCTCTTTACAATCTATACACTGCTCATTCCCCAACATCTCTAGTAGTTCAACTTCGCAAAAATGTTCACTATCATTAGCTATGTGGAAATTATTCTCTTTGTTTGAAATATCGTGATAAGACAATTTTTTATTGATATGAGCTACTCTATTGGCATACTCTACTATCACCGAAATATCATGACTTACTACTATAATAGTTATTTTTTTATTGAGTTCTTGAAGGAGTTGATATATCTCTTTTTGTCCTGTAATATCTATACTTGAAGTTGGCTCATCTAGTATCAATATTTGTGGATTGGCACATAAAGCTCTGGCTATCATTACTCTCTGTCTCTGTCCACCTGATAGTGAGCCTATCTTTTGGTGTGCTAAATTTTCTACCCCCACTTGTAATAATGCACTCATCGCAGAAGTAGTCTCATCTTTACTATATCCAAATAGTGTTCTCTTTTTTGAATTATATCCCATCAAAACAACTTCTATCACTTTGATTGGAAAATCTGTATTGATATTGGTGTCTTGAGGCACATAACCTATCTGTGATAGATTACTCTTTGGCTCATTGGATAGTACGGATATTTCACCTTTTTTATATTTGTGTAAACCTAGTATGAGTTTTAGAAGAGTAGATTTACCACCACCATTTGGACCTATTATCGCCAAGAAGTCTTTTGAGTTTACAGTGAGATTAATATCTTCTAAGACTACCTGCTTATCATAAGCAAAAGATAGATTTTTAATATCAATTACACTCATCTCTTATTTACTCTTTGCAATAATTTTAGCTATAGTAGCGAGAGTATCCAATATTTTGGGTGCTAGAGGGCTAACTTTTACTACAGGAATATTAAGCTCAGTGGCTATCACTTTGGATATTGTATCAGAAAATTCAGGTTGAGTGAATATCGCTCTCACTCTCTCCTCTTTTGCCTCTTTAATTAGATAAATTAGCTCTCTTGGTTTAGGTGATTTACCCTCTACTTCAACTGCTAATTGAGTTAAGTTATAATCTCTAGCAAAATATCCCCACGATGGATGAAATACCATAAATACTCTATTAGCTAAGAGTGAGGAGAGACTGTCTTCTATATTTTTATTAGTTTTTTCTAATACGGCTATATATCTATCTAGGTTTGCTTTGAAATACTCTCTGTGTTGAGGTTCAAGTTCACTTAGGGCATTGTATATATTTTGTACTATTATTTTGATATTGGCTATAGATGTCCAGATGTGAGGGTCCAAAGCACCATGATTATGCTCGTCATGGTCATCGTGGTCTTTATGCTCTTCATGTTTTTGCATTGCGATTTTCTCTATATCTTTGGATATATCTACTATTTGCATTTTGGGATTTAAGTTTGCAAATTTGGGAAGCCATACATTTTCAAACTCAACACCTATAGAGAAATATATATCAGACTTTGATATATCAACCATTTGTGAGGGCTTTGGCTCGTAGGTGTGTGGAGAATCTCCTGCTTTTACCATAAGAGAGATATTGATTTTATCTCCTCCAATAGCTTGTAGAAACTCTTTTTCAGGCATAATACTAACAGTAGCATTAAGTGCGAATATATAGGTAAATGACAAGGTAAGTGTAGTTATAATTTTTTTCATAGCGATATTATATCAAAAAAGTGCTATAATAATAGTTAATTAGTGTGTTAATAAGTAGTTGTAAAATAAAGTTTTATAAAAGAATATTATATATTTTAGATAAATCATTAGATACTTTAGATAGAATTATTTTTAAGTAATATTAGGCAGAGTGAGTTAACGGATTTATGATGAGCCAAGGAGAGACTATGACTAAAGAAAATATATTGGAGCAATTACGCATTGCTAAGGCTGCACACATTAGTTGGGTACAGAGAGCTAAACTACTAATTGGTGGTTTTACAATAGATGAGGATTCCATTCCTGTAAATTCTACAGAGTGTAGATTTGGGTCTTGGTTCTATAAAGATGGACAACGATTAAACTATCTTAGAAATAATACAGTTGAGTCTATGTCAGAGATAGAAGAGTTACATTTTAAACTACACGATATATATCTAAATATATACAAGATATATTATGATGGAGGTAAAAAGGGATTTTTTACAAAGATGTTTGGTATGAAAAAGAGTGTTGGCGATGCAGATAAAGTTTTGGCTGAAGCGTATTACTTTGAGCTTGAGACTATATCTAAAGAGCTTGTAAAGAAACTAAACCTTATGGAACGACGCATTATCGTAGTAAACGATGATGAGATAGCTTCTATATAAGGTTTTAGTAGCTTTAGATTTATACATAAAGGTTTTAAATTAATGAATAGAGACGAGGTCTTATATCAGTTAAAAACAGGAAAAGCAGTTCATTCAGGTTGGTTACAAAAAGCGAAGCAAATTATTGATGGTTTTACTATCAATGAGACTTCTACTCCTGTAGCCTCTACTGAATGTGCATTTGGGTTATGGTTTTATACTGAGGGACAGAGGTTATGTAAGCTTAGAAACAACTCTCCTCAAAGTATGAAAAGTGTTGAGACACTTCATTATAATATACATGAGATATATCAAGATATATATTATATATATTATGGAGGAAAGAGCAAAGGATTTTTCTCTAGTAAGTTTGGCAAAAGAAAAGTCAAAGAGAAAGATATTGAACTAGCAAAGTCTCATTACAAATTGATGAAAGAGGCTACTGATGAACTAATAGGTGAATTTACTCGTATGGAGAGGAGAATAGCCGTTATTAGTGCCACAGAGATAGAATCAATATGAGCAAACCCACAGAGATAACCATTAGGTCAAAATATATTTCCAACTACAATAATGGTTATCCTCTCATTTCCAAAGAGTATATAGAGCTAGATAGACCTCTTCAAGAGGGGACTATTGTTCATCTTGTCGATAATAGAAAAAAGTTTATAGCCAAAGGCTACTACGGAGTCCAAAACAAAGGCTACGGATGGATACTCTCACGCAATCAAAATCAATCTATAGATAAAACATTCTTCCAAAATAAAATCAAAGAAGCAATCGCTTATCGTAAGAGTTTTTTTGATGATACCACCACTACAGCCTTTAGGATTTTTAATGGCGAAGGTGATGGGGTAGGGGGGCTAACTATAGACTATTTTGATGGATATTATCTGTTCACTTGGTATAGTGTGGGTATATATAGCTTTCGAGATATTATCATAGACGCACTCAAAAGTGAAGTAGGGTATAAAGGCATATATCAAAAGAGAAGATTTGATGCCAAAGGTCAATATTTAGATAGTGCTGATGACTTTATTTTAGGAGAAAAAGCTCCAGAACCTTTAATCATCAAAGAGAATAGTCTAAAATTTGCTATATATCTTGATGACGGTGCTATGGTAGGGCTTTTTCTTGACCAAAAGGAAGTACGCAAAACCATTAGAGAGAAGTATGCTAAAGGCAAAAGTATGCTAAATACATTCTCATATACAGGAGCATTTTCTATCGCAGGAGCAGTGGGTGGAGCGATAAAGACCACAAGTGTAGATTTGGCCAAACGAAGCCTACCTAAGACAAAAGAGCAGTTTGAAATAAACTCTATTGATATAAGTAGTCAAGATATAATAGTAGAAGATATATTTAACTACTTCAAATACGCTATAAAGAAAAATATCAAATTTGATATAGTAGTTCTTGACCCTCCAAGCTTTGCACGAACAAAGAAATATACTTTCTCTGTAGCCAAAGATTATGTAAAACTTATCAAAGAAGCGATAGAAGTAACGCATAATGGAGGGGTAATAGTAGCCTCAACCAACTACAGCAACTTTGATATGAACAAGTTTAAGATGTTTGTAGAGAAAGCATTTAGCTCATTAGATGTAAAATATAAGATAGAAGAGAGCTTTAGCTTACCAAAAGATTTTAGAGTCTTAGATAAGTTTAGAGAGAGTAACTATCTCAAAGTTCTGTTTATTAGAAAGGTATAAAAATGCAACTCCAACTAAAAAATATAGGAATGATAAAAGAAGCTAGTGTCAAGATAGACGGACTCACTGTGATTGCTGGGGAGAATGATACTGGTAAGAGTACGGTTGGGAAGGCTTTATTTTTTATTAAAGAGTTTCAAAATTTATTTATTGATAAATTGAATTATAAAGATGAAATAGATAAAAAATCTAAATATAAAGAAAAACTTGAAGGTTTAGTTGAAAAATTAACAGATTTTGCTGATGACATAGATGAACCTGATTTTGATAATATGAATAATTTAGAAGATATATTAAATTTTGGTTCATCTATGTCAGGCGTTACTTCTTCTTTTGAAAAATTAACTAAAGAAATAGAGACATATGACAATATAATTAAATTTATTGAAAAATTGGAAAAAAAATCAAAGAGTGAGTTAAATGAATTATCAATTAACTTTAATTTAAAAAGAATTAAAGAAAAATTTAAAGATTTTTTTTATTTTGAGTTATCTGATGATTCAAAGCTTATTATTGACAATAAAATAGGTATAGAAAAAAATGAAATAATAGGAGTAAATCTTAATATAGAAAAGCCTATAGTTTTTATAGAAACTCCTATTTTGGCTAATCTATTTTCTTTTTTTTCTAAATTAGATACTATTCAAACTCAAAGTAAATATAAAATTAATGATTATCCATATACTTTAAGAAGTTTGTATTTACAACTTAAATTACCTTTGTCTTTAGATGATTTTATAGCTAAAAATGATATTTTAGATAATTTAAAAGATGTTATTAATGGTGAATTAAATATAGGTGGAAATGGTGACTTAGTTTTTAAAAGAGATGATAAAGAATTTCATATTTTATCAGTTGCAACAGGTATAAAAACTTTTGGTATATTTCAAATATTACTTAAAAATAATTATTTAACTAAAGGTTCTATTTTAATCCTAGATGAACCCGAAGTACACCTACACCCCAAATGGCAACTTGAGATGGCTAAGATTATTGTGGAGCTTGTAAAAAATGGAGTTAAGGTTGTGGTTAATTCTCATAGTCCGTATATGATAGAGGCCCTAAAAGTTTATAGTGAAAACAAAGGATTAGGAGATAAAACTAATTTTTATTTAGCAGAGAAAAATGAGGGAGAGATTACTTCGTCAATAAGAGAAGTTAATGATGATATGTGGTTGATTTTTGAAAAATTATCAACTCCATTATCTGATTTAAAAATGACTTCGTTAGATGATATTTTATGAATGTTTCACAAATGGAAAATCATTTCTTAAAAGAGCATAGTGATTGTTTACAAACGATTGCAGATATTAGTAAAGATAGAGCTAATCAAAGTGTTCTTTGTGACCATAAATCAAAACTCTTTTTTTGTTTTGATGATATAGTTCAAAAATATTATAAATCAAGTTCGTCTATGCCCAGTTCTCCTGATATGATTATTTTTAATAAAGATAAAGATTTAATAGTTTTAGTTGAATTTAAAAATGGCAGAATGGATTCTAAGAATGTTAAACTTAAATTGTTTGAAACTCTTTTATTTATTTTTCCAAAAATACTTGAACTTAATTGTAGTGATGCGTTAAATAATACTCCAATTGCATATCTTTTAATATATAATTATGATAAAAATCCAGATAAGAATACAACTATTGAACAAATAAGTAGAGATGTATCTTCTATGCCATCAAGGTTTGGTATTGGTATTCTAAAAGATAAATGTATAGATTCAGTAAAATATATTAAAACATATCCATGTCATCATTCTATTTATGATAAATTAATACAATATGGATACAAAAAGGAATAGTTATGAAAACAGATAAACTAACAAAAGCAACGATAATTATAGGCTTATTAATAGGTTTGTCATCTTGTGATGACTCTAATAGTAAAGTTATAGCCAAGATAGATGAGGCCTCAGGAGTGGGATATTGTAAAGATAGCAACAGCTTTATCATCGCAAATGATGAGGGAACATATTATGAGATAGATAAAAAAGGTAAAATTTTGAACAAAGAAAATCTGGGTGATTATGACCTAGAGGGTGTGGTTTGTGAGGGTAATAAACTCATATTTGCCGTCGAAGACAAAGGTATATTGATTGTTCATAAGATTACAAAAAAGAAACAACTAGTCACTATAGATAATCACTACAGAGGTAAAAAAATATCTCTTTTTGATAAAAAGGCAGGGATAGAGGGTATAGCAAAGAGTGGTAACTTAGTATATCTAGCAAAACAGTCCAAAAAGAAAAAAGACTCATTTATAGTGGTAGTAGAGCTTGAGCCATATCCCTCAAAAATAGTAGATATAATTAGGCACAATATAGTTGATACAGCAGGACTTACAATATATAAAGACAACCTCTATATGGTAAGTGATAAAAAAGATTTATTGATAAAATATGACCTCAAAGAGAAAAAAATAACCAAAAAGATAAAACTACCAGAAGGCTCGTGGGAGGGTATAGACTTTGGTAAAAAAGGTCATATATATCTCGCAGATGATGATGGCAGAGTAGTTAAATTCAAGAAAAAAGCTCTAGGTCTATAAAATATTATGAAACTTTATGAACTCCAAAAAATAGCCACTAGGCTAAACGGTTTTACCTTTATTAGTCGTGCTAGACGCATTGAAGATAAGACTATTGAGATACTGTTTGATAAATCAGAGAGCTTTTTCTTTAATATGACAAAAGGACATAGCTACATCTACAAAGCTCCATCTCAAAGACCAATTCAAGGCTATAATGCCCCTTTTGATACGCTTCTTCATTCGCTTCTATCAGGTTCATCTCTTGTAAGTGTAGAGACTCCTAATAATGACCGTATTTTGCGTTTCAAAATCGCACCCAAAAGCTCATATAAAGATAAAATAATCTATCTTCAATTAGAGTTCACAGGTAAAAATACAAATGCCATTTTGATAGATGAAGATGAGATTATCATAGAAGCCCTACGGCATATAGATAGTGATAGCTCTTTTAGAGTAGTGCGTCCTGCTACAGAACTTTTGGCTATTCCTTTATTTGAGAGAGAAGAGAGAAAACCAGAGGTTGAAATAGAAGATATAGATAGCTATTTAGAAGATATTTATAATGATATTCAAGCTAAAAGATTAAAAGAACTCAAAAAACAGAAACTTGTCTCTGTTGATAAAAAAAGCAAAAAACTAGCAGGACTTCTAGCCAAACTTCCAAATGAAGAAGACCTAGCAAATCAAGCAAAAGAGTATCAGAGTTATGGAAATTTAATTTTAGCCAACCTCTATCAAATCAAGCCTTATGATAAAAAACTGCAAACTTCTGATTATGATGGAAATGAGATTACCATACCTCTTCCCAAAGATAGAGCCGTCAATCGTATGAGTGACTACTATTTTAATCTTGCAAAAAGAGCCAAAAATAGAGCCAAAAATGTCTATATTGAGAGAGATAATTTAGAGAGTAAAAAAAGCTTCTATGATAATATCCTCTATGCCATAGAACAAGCCACCACCCCTTATGAGCTTGAACTCTTAGTACCCAAAAGAGCCAAATCACAACGCAAAAAAGAGAGACTAAAAGATGGAGAGTTATTTTGGATAGAGGGCTACAAAGTGCTTGTAGGACGAAATTCAAATGAAAATCAAAAACTCCTAGCTATAGCCAAAGCCAACGATATATGGATGCATATAAGAGATGTCCCCTCTTCACATGTAATCATCAAAACAGACAAACAAAATTTACCAGAATCAGTAATAAAATCAGCCTCCAAACTCTGTGTAGATTTCTCAGTAAAACAAGCAGGAGATTATGAGGTAGATTACACCAAACGCAAGTTTATAAAAGTACAAGAGGGTTCTAGTGTGTTATATAATAAATATGATACGATAAGAGTCACCAAAGAGGGTGTTGAGATTAGGGTTTGAGTTTAATATAGTGTAGAAAATATATATAGTTAAAAATATATAAATTAGCGTTAAACTTATTATTTCAATAATAGTTAATTATAAAATAACAAATAATTCTCTAAAAGTAATCATATTTATTCTTCAGGTTTATCTCTTATACTATAAATATAAGAGATAAAGATAATCTACCTAAACCTACTAAAAACTCTTTTGAAATCTAAGCTTACTTTACACTCTGTCTCTTCAAATGTATAAGCATCGTCCAAAAAATCACCTACTTTATCATAAACAGAACCTTTTAGCTTATAGATTTTGGCTCTCAAATCATTGGGATAGACCAAAATATAGTAGTTTACTTTCTCTTTTTCATAGATAGCAAACTTATGAACCTCGTCACGCCTAGCTGTTGATTTGGAGATAATCTCAACTACAATCTCAGGAGCTTTTGTCAAATATCGTTCATTTGTCTCTCCACAAGTCAAGACAATATCAGGCTTTAGCGTCGTATAATCATCTATCTTATAGTCAATCTCTCCTAATACTTCACAGCGAGTACAATCCTCTATTTGACTTCTTATATTATAAATAATCTCCGTTGCAATAGACTGATGCTTTTTCATCGGAACAGGAGACATAGAGTATGCTATACCATCTATCAATTCCCACTCTCCGTTCCATTGTGCATAGTCATCATAATTATAATATTCAATAGGTTGTGCTACCGTTGGCATAATGTTCTCCTATTTGTTCTTTTGGTTTATTATAGCACTTTTAGAGTAATGTAGTTAATTTATACTCTAATTAATTCGGTAATGTACCAATTCCGTTGATAAAACAAGTCTAAGGAAGCTTTAAAGAAAAAAGGTGTTTAATTACAGAAAAGAGATGAAAATAGAAATAG
>JASFZJ010000022.1:0-17882 GCA_045267865.1 Sulfurovum sp.
AAACAGGTGGTACACAAACAGGTGGTACACAAACAGGTGATACACAAACAGGTGGTACACAAACAGGTGGTACACAAACAGGTGGTACACAAACAGGTGGTACACAAACAGGTGCCACTAATGATTTTACCAAACAATCTTATCTTGATGCTATCAATAATGCTAGAGCTGTAGCTCGGAGTTGTGGAAGTTATGGAGACTACAACTCTGCTCCTGCATTAAGTTGGAATGATAACCTATATAATGCATCCCTTGAGCATAGTAAAGATATGGCAGAGACAAGTAATTTTTCTCATACAGGCTCGAACACTCAATCAGACTTAACAGCACAAGCACTAAGTCTAGGAACAGGTAGTAAACTTAGAGATAGAATAGATTATAACAATTATCTAAATTGGTCAAATATAGGAGAGAATATCGCTGCTGGTAACAATACAACCGAAAAGACTATAGCTCAATGGATATCAAGTGATGGACACTGTGCTAATATGATGAACCCTAACTTCACAGAGGTAGGAATGTCACATGCTATAAACAATAATTCAACATACACAGACTACTGGACACAGACATTTGGAGCTAGATTTTAAACAATATATGACAATTTGAGACATATTTAACTAAAACTTCAAAATTATACTATCATTTCTTAATTATAAAAATAAGGAGTTAAGGAATGGAAGGTATGATAAAAGTGAGCTATAGTGTAATGTGCGAGAATGATATAACACAAGATGTAACATTAGCAGATATACTAAGTAATGAGAAGATAGAAAAAGCCATCAAGAGTGAATTTGCAAAGGGGCTAAGAAATATTGTAATCTCTTCAAATAGTGAAGCCAATATTACACTCAAAACCCAAAGAGAGATTTATGAATTTAGTGTCACAAAAGATGATTTTGCAGATATTTTGGTATTAGCAGAAGAGGATGCTAAAAAACACAAGAGACTCAAAAAAGAGTGTGAGGGTGTAGAGCTTATTGATATGGTGACTATTGACTAAATGTTAAAAAGGGGTTTGAGGAGATAAAACTCTACCCTCTCAACTCTCCTGCCAAATACCCACTAGCAAATGCCCATTGTAGATTAAACCCTCCACAAGGTCCATCTATATCTACGAGTTCACCTACCATATACAAGCCTTTGATAATTCTGCTTCCCATTGTATTTGGGTCTATCTCTTTGAGGGATACTCCTCCTCTTGTTATCATTGCCATCTTGAAGCCGTCGTGTCCATTGATAGTGAGAGGAGTCCACGCTAGAAGGCTTATTAGTCTATCTCTATTTATCCCTTTTTGGATGGATAGTTTTATATTGGGGTCTATTTGGGCTAGTTTGCATAACTCTAAACTAAGCTCTTTGGGTAGAAGTGTCTCTAAGAGTTGTAGAGTATTATCAGAAAGAGTTTTTTTGAAGTGTTGGCGTATCTGTTCTTCATTGAGTCCTTTAGTTAGGTTCATTACTATTGGCACTTCTTCAAATTTATCCAAAAGAGGAGTAATCTCTCTTGAAAAATCAAGCACTACAGGACCTCTAATACCATTTTTGGTAAATATCAAATCACCTATGGCTGAGAGTTTTTTGTATTTTTTTATATCTACTCTTATCTCTACTTTGGCTATAGTATCAGCTCTACAGTTACCTACCCAATCTTCTTTGGATTTCAGAGGCATCATCGCAGGATAGAGATTAGTAACTTTGTGTCCCACCTCTTGGACGATGCTATATCCATCTCCCTCTGCTCCTAGATTGGGATAACCCAAACCACCTGAGGCGATAATTACATTTTGGGTATAAAAACTACTCTCTTTGGTCTTAACTCCCAAAATTTGATTATCTTCATATAGAAGACTCTCCACCTTTTGCGAACACAATATCTCCACACCGAGCCTACTCATCTCTTCACTCATCGCATTTATTACAGTTGAAGAGTTGTGCGTAGTGGGGAAGATACGATAGCCATCAGGGGCGTGAGTAGGCACTCCAATACTCTCCAAAAACTCTATCAATTTTTTATAATTAAATAGATTTAGAGCAGGAGTCATAAATCGTCCATATTTGCCAAATCTACTCATAAATTCATCATTGGGTAGAGTATTGGTCAGATTACAGCGTCCTCCACCAGTGGCTTTGAGCTTTATACCTATTTTAGAGAGTTTTTCTAGTATTAGTACAGATTTACCTCTATGCGCTGAAGTGATAGCACTCATCATTCCTGATGCTCCTGCACCTACTACGATTACATCATATCTATTCATTATTGAGAGAGTTATAATACTCCACCACTCGATTATCTACTCTTACGACCCTTTGGAGGTAATTATTCAAATCGCCTCTATTGAACTCTAATCTTAGATTATTGGGATTGATAGCCCTTGATATTGCCACATAAAACTGGCTTGGAGCGAAGATGTTATCTACATTACAAACGAGATTATCTATACTCATACCTTGTGATTTGTGTATGGTCACAGCGTAAGCTAGTTTAACAGGAAATTGTGAGAGTGTGGCTAGAGAGACGGTGTCGATTGTGCCATCTTCTTGTACATCCATCTCCAATAAATCAAAATCATATCTCTCTACTCTCACAAACTCATCACTCTTCTCTACTATTAGATAATCTTCTTCTATCCCTCTAAGTATTCCTCTCTCACCATTAACAAATTTACCCCAATTATTGACTGTAAAGAGTATTGGTACACCCTCTTTGAGTGTGAGTTGTTCGGATATGGGGAGGACTTTTTTCCAGCTATTGAGCCTATTTTCACTCACTCGTCCCAATACCTTAATATCAGCGAATAAAATCACCTCTTCATTTGAGAGTTGGTTGAGTTTGGCTCTGTTGGTGTGTTCTACTTCTAAATTGCGTCCATAGAGATAAGTCGCATCGTTATCCAGAGTGTTATTGCGTAATTTGTGCATATACTCTACCACTTCACTATCACATATCCCCATCCGTATTTTAGATAATATATGTGTAAACTCTTTATCACTTGTTCGCTTCATATCTTTGAGTTCTATAATCAAAGGGTCAAATCTTTCCCATGCCATACTCTCAAAAGCATAAAGTTTTGCTCCAAATATATCACCACCATTGAGGTTTTTTTCTATAGGAGGAAGCTGAAAGAAATCACCCACAAAAAGAAGCTTTCCCATATAGCCATAAGTGTTAAGTCTATGAGCTATCATCTCTAGCAGGTCACTACTTATCATAGATATTTCATCAATTATGATGAGGTCTGTTGCTTTAAGTAGTTTTTTGAGTTCGAGAAGTTTGTACTTAGCTCTTTTGTCACCTTGGGAGAGTTCTTCAAAATTTTTAGCTATCCCAAAGACAAAAAAGCTATGAACGGTAAATCCACCGATATTAACAGCACTCACACCTGTTGAACCTAGCGAGACTACTTGTCTATCTTGCTGTCTATATTCTGAGATTATCTCATTGGTGATATAGCTCTTACCCACTCCTGCTCCTCCTGTGAGGAAGACATGAGAGAGTTTAAGTGCTTCTAATACATCTATTTTATTCATTAAAATATAGCACTAATCTCTAAAGAGGTTTTTGACTTATTAAAAGAGTCTCTGTTTTCAGACAGCTATAATTATCTGGGTCTGTCCCTAGAGTAATTGATTGACAATCTTCTATAGTTGAGGCAATAAGACCTACTCCTTTAGCATATAGATAAGTCTCTGTAACTATACCTGATATTTGCGTATATCTATGATATAGAGTCCCATAAGAATCGTATTCTTTGGTACAATACTTCTCTATCACATCTGTATATATTAAATTTGGATTTTTATCAATTATCTTCTGTTCCCAATAGTTATTTATAGAACATGTATAGGTTGATAACTCATTTAATCCATTGATTACATCAGTTTTACTATCCTCATTAATATTATCACCTATCTCTACAATTCTATTGATAATAAAATCTTCACTATTGAGTAAATCAATTATTGTTATAGTATCATACTCTATCCTATAGTCATACTCATATACACCATCTATTACCAATGAGATATTATTATCTATATTTATATAAGAGTTATCATAATATGTAGGTTCGTATATATCTATATATTTTGCACTTACACTATCAGTTAGCTTCTCAGATACACTCTCTTGATATAAGTTATTTTGGTCAAATTCAGGAAACATATACTCTGCCAAATCATAAATCGGAATTATCTCTTCTTCTATTACTGGGTCAGGAAGAACATTATCTTGCCCTCCACTACTTCCTGTATTTCCATTACTATCTTCACTATCTCTATTACCACAACCTACAATAATAAAAATAAATATCGGTAAAAATATCATATATTTTCTCATAATTCTAATCCTTTTATTAATTAATATTAAATTATATCAATCCTAAAGTTATGTAGAGGTTAATTTTTGATAATATACAATTATGATATTTCAAAGACTAGATAAATTACCTACTAAACTAGGTAATAGAAAAAAACAACCCTCCACCAATAAGCAACAACGCTCAAATATGATGATAAATCCCCTAATGATTAAACATCTAAATTCCATAGACGAGAGTAGTGCTGATATGATAACCCTTAACCTAGAAGATGGTATATCACCCTCTCGCAAAAAAGAAGCACTCCACAATATTGCCCTATTTCTCTCTTATTTGAAACACTCAAAAAGCTTCATAGTGGTACGAACCAATCCTCTAGGAGAGGGAGCAGAAGAGGAGATAGATTATCTTAATAGTTTGGGATTTGATGCTATCCGTATCGCAAAAATAAAAACTATAGAAGATATAAAAAAAGCACTATCCCTAATATCACAAGATAAAGAGCTTCACCTCTCCATAGAGACAAAAGAGGCTTTTAACTCTTTATCATCTTTTGGAATAAGTAGTAGAGTCACAACATCATATCTTGGTATATTAGATTTATTAGCAGACTTAGGATTACCTCAATCACTTATACAATTAGGCAACCCAACTATAGACTATATCTTATCTAAGTTTTTAATAGACTCCAAAATAGCTAATCTCCACCCTATATCTTTTATGTATCAAGACTACAACAATACAAAAGAGTTTAGAGCGTGGTGTGAGAGAGAAAAAAAGCTAGGATTTGAATCCAAAGCCTCTCTAGGTCCCAAACAAGTAGAGATAGCCAATGAAGTATTTGCCAAAGATTATGAAGCGATAGAGAGAGCTAAATATATCAAAGAGGCATTTGAAATAAATAGTCAAAAAGGGATAAATGGCTTTATGGATAAGAAGTATGGTTTTATAGATGAGCCTATTTATCGAGATTGTTTGGTGGTTTTGGGCTAATAGAAGTAGCACTACTTATTAAAATATCCATGTCTATAGAGCCATTTGTATATATCTGCTACTATTGGACCTGCTGTGCTTCCTCCGTGTCCTCCGTGTTCTACTAATACTGTTACTATATATTTGGGATTATCATAAGGAGCGTAAGTGCTTATCCATGCGTGAGAGCGATGATAATAGGCTAACTCTTCCTCTTTGAGTCTCTTTTTTGTTGATTGTGGTATTGATGTTACTTGTGATGTTCCTGTTTTTCCTGCTACTATTATAGGAAGTTTACTCATTGTGGCAAAGGCTGTTCCCTTTCTTGTGTTGCAGACATCATACATACCATGTCGAATACTGTTGAGGTAGGTTGAATTAAAAGATAGTGGTTTTATCTGCTCTTTGACCTTTTTGCCATCTACCTCTTTTGCTATATGTGGTGTGGGAAGTTTAGAAGT
Source organism: Sulfurovum sp. (assembly GCA_045267865.1). GTDB lineage: Bacteria > Campylobacterota > Campylobacteria > Campylobacterales > Sulfurovaceae > Sulfurovum. The sequence continues at coordinate 5,753 of JASFZJ010000022.1, forward strand.
GGCGATAAGAGCTGTATATCGTGCTATTTGAAGAGGTGTGACCAAATCATACCCTTGACCAATAGCAGATATAACCGTCTCACCCATATACCATGGTTGATTGTATCGCTTCATCTTCCACGCTTTATCAGGCATAATTCCATTGTACTCTCGTGGTAAATCTACACCTGTTTTGACTCCTAGACCAAAACTACGGATATGCTTTGCCATAGCATTTATACCTACTTTGAGGCTTTTATTATAGAAATATACATCACAACTCTCTCTTATCGCTTTTCTTAATCCTGTCTTGCCATGTCCCCACCGTGACCAACATCTAAACTTATGATTACTAGCCCCTAGTGTTATATGCCCTACACAGTTCTCTTGGACATCCAATATCCCAGGGACTGCTTTGGAGAATGCTAAAGCCATACCCATCTTGATAACCGAACCAGGGGGGTATGTACCGTGTATAAATTTATTGGTAAATGGATGAGATAAGCTATCTTGTAGAGCTTTCCAATCTTTGATACTGATACCACCCACAAATAGATTTGGGTCATACGATGGGTAGCTTACGGCTGATAATATCTCTCCATTGGTTCGCATCACTATCGCAACACCTGTATAGTTACCAAATCTTCTATATATCATCTTTTGAAGGTCTATATCTACATGGAGTTTGATATTTTTATTATCTTTAGGAGGCACTTTTTGTAAAAGTTCAACTGCTTTATTAGTGGCTGTTACTTTGCTTACTTCAAAGCCTAATTCACCTTGAAGCACTTTATTATAATATCTCTCTAGCCCACTTTTACCTACTTTGCCTACCTCATTTACAACATCATCTTTTTGGTTCTCTTTTTTATTAGAACGACCTGTATAGCCTACGATATGGGCTGAAAATCTACCATAAGGATAGTATCTTTTGGTCTCTGCTTCTATATTTACACTATCAAGAAGACTTAGCTTTGGGTATGCACCCATCATATCGGAGTAGTGTATGAAATCTACCACTTTGATATATTTATGATTATAGTGAGAAGCATGTTTTTTATAGACTTTTATCATGACTGTTTTATTCAAGTCAGGAAATGTCTCTATAAGTTTATCTATCACTTTTGATAGCTGATTATTTTTCTTTTTGGATTTGAGATGTGGTGCTATAGAGATAGAAAATCCTATTTGGTTCATAGCTAATAATTTGTCATTTACATCAGTAATCTCACCACGAACAGGCTTGATAAACTGTTTTCGCTCTATATTCTCTTTGGCTAACTCTTCATAGTAGAAGTTTGATTTGATACTCACATGGTAGAGTCTTGAAATCATAATACCCCAAAATATCATAAATACTAATATTATAAACTTATATCTCATAAAATCATCACCAACAACATATCTACAATAAGGGAGTAGAGAAGTATCTTATCTAGCACTATAGTCTCCATTTGAAATATAAAATCATAAAAAAATAGGCTTCCTAAATAGATAATATCTAAGAAAACAACACTAAGTAAGGGTCGGCAGACTTGACAATGTCTAAAGTGTAAAAGGTATGGATAAAATACTATATAAAAGAGTAAAGATATGATAAAAATCAAAAACATAGGTAGAGAGAGATTTATCTCAAGATTTAGAATATAGATAATAGCTATTACTATATAGTATGGTTTTTCACTCTCTATGCCTTCAACCAAAATATATGCCATACCACCAATAAGAAGAGGTAGAAATACATATATAGATATAAGCATAGGATAAAATATGATAAAAATAGTTATAAATATCCAAAATACGGGTGTGCGTTTTTTATTAGCTAAACTTTCCATACTACTCTCTAAAATCTAATTTATATATCAAAGCTATCTCATTACAGACAGGAAAATGAATACACTTAATACAATCAAGCCATATCTTATGTTCAGGGATAAGCTCTTTATCTATCTCTATAAACCCTAAGTGATTGAAAAATTCTGGCAGATAGGTAAGAACTAACACATCTTCTTGCACACCCAAAGATTTAGCTTCATCTATAGTAAATTTTATCATATCTTGACCAATCTTTTGCCCTCTATACTCTTTATCTACAATAAGGCTTCGTATCTCAGCGAGTCTTGCTGAGTGAATATGTAAAGCTGTATAACCAATAAGTTTTTCACCATCTTTGGCTAAGACATAGGAGCGAATATTAGTTGCTATCTCATCTTCTGTACGATTTAGTATTATCCCATTTTTAATATCTTCTAACACTAAAGACTGCATAGATGGTATATCTTGTAGTTTTGCTTTACTCAACTCTATCACTTTTTTTCCTCTTTTTTAACTTAGACTAATATTAAATCGTATTGTACCATTATTTGACTGTATAAAATATCGTATTTATAATGAACAGAGTAATTCTAACTCCTAAAAGTAAACATGGTATGGGATAAATAAGGTAAATATAGAGTTTATGTAGTAACAAGTAACAAGTTGTATGATAAGTAGGTGCAACGATAAGTTATACACTCTTATCTATTATATAGTCTATAGATATATATTTATACACTTTTAATACACTTTGGGTGTATAAAAGTGAGTTTTAGATTAAGTTAATAAATCTAACCATTTTTTTGCCAAAGAGGCAATATATTCTCTTTTATCTTTTCCATTTATACATCTTCTAGCATTAAGAAAATCAGCTTTTTTATTATTAATATATCTCTCAATCTTTTTTCCTGTAAATACACCATTTTTAAAGCCATGTACAAGTATAAATAGAGATACATTTGGACGAAGTGCTATATCAGGATTTTTAATCATATCAACATTCAATATTTTTGAATATTTACGATAATTTTTTTTCCAAGTGATTTGGACAAATCCTCTACCGTAAAAAGGATAATACCTCAAGTTGGACTTTCGCCAACTATCACTTAACCAATAAGCCTCTATTACTGGTTTAAAAGTGCCATTTGTCTCGTGTTCAACTGTAGCCAATACATAAGCTATTTGTGTAGGTAGGCTTATGTATTGTTGAATACACTCAAATTTAATAGCCTCGATTGTTCCCTCTTTTGTAGAGAAATTATGTTCACGCTTTTCCATAACTATCTTTTCCTATTCACTAATTGTATTTGCCGTGTCATACCATCATTGGCTATCTTAAGCTTTCGTCTATCTTTTGTACATAGATTAAGCTTTGCTGTAATCCAACGAGCATCATCTAAAGGGAGAGTAACATTCCCATCCTCTTTAATAGTGTAAGTAATCTCTCTACTCTTCTTGGACTTTTTAATATCTACCTCAATAGCTGTTAGCTTGGGAGATACAAATAGCTTCTTTTTATTTGCACAGCTACTCAAAAGTGTAAGTATGAGTACCAATAGTATCAGGTGGTTTTTTTTCATTTTTACTATCCTTTTCAATTTGTTTTAATCTTCCAATCGCTTCACTAGAGATTGATGTTAAGTTATTTTCTACTGTTTTAGTATAAATAGACCCCTCTAGTTTTCCTACTTTTTTGTTTACTCTTTCATCGTTTAACTCATCTGAAATATATTTTGAGTATCCCATGAGTATAAGCATAAGAGTTGCAACTACTACATAGATATACTTCATTCGCCACCTCCTATTTTTAAATATTTTTCAAGCCTATTTCTAAGGTTTAATGAGACTATAGATAAACCATCAAACTCAGGCAATGTCTTTTTGCCTTTTGCTTTTTGTACATTATTGAATATACTAATAGCTTCTGATACTGATAAAGTAACTATCACTCCAGTTAGTACCATTGCACAGTTACATTGCATCTTTAAGATTATAGCAACAACAACAGGCACAATAAACATCAATAGTTTAGTCAAAAAACCTGCTGTAAATCTTCTTAAAAGCATCTCTTCTTTTCTAATCCACGCAGATAAAGTACCTGTGAATAAATCAATGAATAGCAACATAAAATAGAGTCCAAAAATCTCAGCATCAATATTGAGATATGTAGCAGTTATTGTAAGAGCTGTTACAATAAAACCCCAAGCTATTTTAAATATAGTTGTGTATGATAATGGTTCAGTCATACTATCTTCTCCTTATTTTTATTTATTATGTCTGCAAACATTTTGTCAGCCATTTTTTTAATAATCTTTTTATCTATATTTAGATTGTAGTTTTTCAATAAAGTCTCTATTATCCAATCATATTGAATTTTATTATTATACTCTCTGTATAAAACTTGCTCTCTATAAGCTTCTAGCTCACTTATTAGTCTGTATTTAGGATATATAGTATATAGCAAAGAGTGTAACCACAATAATCTACCAAACTGTTGAGTATGCATCTGCTCATGCATCATGAGACCTATATCGTCTTTTTGAGTTGGGTCTATTTTAATAACGCAGTGCCATATATAGCAAGTATAAAAGCCACTAAATTTTTTTGGCTTTTGATATGTGACTTTTTTTGGTACAGCCCACTTACCTTTACTGCTCCAACTTGTATAAAGTATAAAAAATATCATAATTTTTAACATTACGATACCCTCACAAAATTAGACAAACCCGTATTACTATCTATAGAATGAGGTAATAATCCTACAGCTTCATCTACCTCTATTACACCACTACCATCCAATATATGTAGTGTATCAGAATATGCCAATGAAATAGTATCAGTAGAAGACTGCCAAGTTTTTTCTACTAGGGTTGTGCTTATATTAATGTAATGGTAAAGTGGAGTAGTTCCGTCATCACTAGCAATTAGGAATGTTCCATCTGAAGTAAGACGAAGAAAATGGTCTCCACTATACAATAGTATACCTCCCTTTATCATTGTATTAATATCTATTGGCACAATAATACCACTACTTGCATATCTGATGTCATTAGTAAATAAACTGCCCTGATGCAAGGTTACAGATGTGTGATGACCATTCCCTGGTATAGTAGCTAACAAGCTAAGATTATTGGATCCTGTATCCTCATATTTCAGTATGTCTGTACCATTTATGGAGACACAAAAGAAAAATCCTTCACCAATCGCAATATCTATCACATTCTCATTAAAATATTTTGTTTCAATCACTACCATATTTTCGTTTAACTTAAGTATTGTAGGTGTGTTAGTAGGATTAACCCAAAAGTGAGTTCCGTCCCAAGTAAGTGCTGTATAAGTGTAAGCATTATTTAAATCAACTTTGGGAAACTCTTGTAATCCTATATTTTGAGCCAATGGATAATCTGTCGCAGGTGCTACTACACCACTTTTTAAGTAAAAGACTTCACCAATATCCTCCATCTTATCACCTAAAAAAACCAAAGATACAATTCCATTTATAGGAGTACCTGATGTAAAAACACCATGGAAATACCAATCTGATGTTGATGAATTTTGGGTTGGCTCTTCGGTTGTCGTTTTTTTGGCTGTGTATAATCGGTCTAAATAAGATACCTGTTGTGATACTGTATATTCACCTGCTGTCCAATCACCTATATACTCATTGCTTGTTACTGAGTATGCTGCCGATTGTGCCTCTACCATACTGTTTTGAGCATTTGCCTCTGCTTCACTGATGTCTGTGGATATAGCATCTATTTCTTCTGTTACTGTATTTAGCTGTTCTATAAAAGAGTTTATTTGAGGAGCTAAGACATAAAGTCCATTCCAAGCTATGTCTGCTTTCTCTCTAAATATAATATGTGTATCCCCTAGTTTTGGGTAATCTGCTATAGGTGTAACTGTAGCTGTTATCTGTGTCATTATCCTACTCCTTCTATTTCAATATTGTATTTACCTCTAGCAACACTTATGTTTATGTCTAAATCTCTAAAAAAACCAAACACTATCATTGCTTTTATGTTGTTCTCTCTGTCATCTCCCACAAATAATGTAGGTATTCCATCTATCTCTGCTAAACGATTTCCGACAATATCTACATAATCTATATCTATATGTACAGGTACAGACATTCGTCGCCAAGATATACCTTGTGCTAAATATACATGTCCATCTCCAGAGCGTTCTTTTTTGATGTTTGAACGACGAGATACAGTTGCACCCCATTGAGTACAGCCAAGATTTTTCGTTTTACCTAGAGATAAATGAGAACACCTTACAACTCCATCACGCATTTTAATGATAAGCTTAATTGTCACATCAAATAAGATAGGTATCTGTACAAAAAAGTCTTGTTTATACTCTCTTTCGTCAACTGTCCATTCATACCAATCATTTATATCCATAGTCTCTAAATCTTCAATATGACTATAGTAAACCTCTGCTGAGTAGTTATTTGTAACTTCTATTTCTACAGAAGAAGCATAGAGTCCAAATACTCCAACAGCATCTACATCTGAAGATTTTATCTCCAATACAATATCTACACTAGATACAGTTTCTGTATTAGTATATGCATCAAACATTCTGTCTTGATTCACTCTACCCATAGGATACCAAACGATAGGAGCTAGGAGAGGACTCTCTACAGCCACATTGGATAGAGACTCATATCTATATCCTGAATATTTCACTATTGTACCAGTTGCATATCCTGTATTTGGGACGAACTCTATAGCAGTATCTACATCTATATTACTAGACAAGATAGTATAATCTACGCTAGGAGCTATCAGCATTATGCACTCCTCTCATTCATATCTTGTATCTCTTTTCTCATTCGCTGTATCTCTTGTGCTTGTTGAGTTGTGATATAGATAAGGTCATCAAACTTTTTTTCTAGTTTAGAGTTGTTTATACTTACAGGGACATCTCTACCATTTCGCATAGGTATGATAGCCTCTGGATAACCTGCTTCACCTACCATACCAAGTGTGGGACGAGAGACGATGCCTCCATCTGCAAAATATCTAAAATCATCTACTACTACTCTATCTATAAAACTATTATTTAAATCCTGTTGCCAATTATTCACGGTCGGAGTTGGTTGAGATACTGATGGTTTTACCCATTTTGTTAGAACAATTGGCTCTTGTGTAGCAGTATTTATCTCGTCTGTTCTTTGTGTATCTAAACTTAAACTCTGCTCATATATACTTGTTAGCATACTGTCATTGAAGCTCACCATCGCATTACCTAAAGAGATAAAACTATTATCTTTACCTAGCTCCTGTGATATTCCCATCAGCTCTATAATAGATTGATTTATATAATCTGATGTAAGATTACCATCGCCTGATAGAGTTTTTACATCGTCTAGTATAGTCGCTAAATCGCCTACCTTTTCATCTCTAGCAAGACCAAGCTCATCTCCAGCGATGATAACTTTCATTACATCTTCTTGATTCGTAAATATATCAAGATACTTATCCATATCATTTATTATAGATGTACTCACATCAAGCATAGGATTAGACGATGAACTATCTTTTAGGTTGTTTGCTACTGTTTGTAAAGAGCTATATGTATCCTCAAATACTGAATAATCTATTCCTGATTTAACATTACCATTTTCGTCAACGAAATTAGACATCTCGCTTTTGAGAGAGTTATATCTCTGTGCATAAAATTTATATGACATCTCATCAGTCTCTGCTCCACCTGCCCAACTATCTAAAAAGCTTTGTGTTTTTTCTTTTAGAGTAGAGAAAGATGACAAAATAGCAGTTTGAGAATCTCGTATTATCTTTGTCTTTTCATTTTCAAAGTCTATTAAATTTTCAATTTGAGTAATAAAGTTGGCATTATTCTCTTGGTTAAGAGAGTCATATTTATCATTTATATCTGTTAATCGCTCTTCATTTGAATCAAAAAATGTTTTCATTCCATCATTTAGCACAATCAAAGAGCCATACAGCTCTTGACCTGAATCAGTTGTCAAGTCCTGTGCATTTAGTAGGTCTATATACGCTTGGGTCGTTTTAGGCAAAGATAGACCAAGAGACTCAAACTCTTCGGATAACTCTTTTCTTTGTAATAAAAACTGCTCATCAGCACTTAAGAAATTGGTTCTATAACTATCTAATGCACTGCTAAGTATATCTATATCTCCAGCTCCATCAATCATAGATTGTGTTACATCAGTATAGGTATTTGATAGATGTCTAAGTAGAGCTTGTGTATCTTCTAGTTTAGAATATATAGATATTAGTTCATCTCCACTCTCATCAAGTCCTGATATTATCTCTGATATACCTACTGATGTATCTTGATACGATACGATACTATCTCGTATGAGTTCCGTATATACATCTCCTTGCTTATCTGAGATAAAAGAATAATCAACCATCGCTATACCAAGCTTATCCATAGCCTTCGTACCCATCTCCACACCACTAGATACTCGTATAGCAGTTTCTAAATATCCCTCACCTATGTGATTGAATCCATCTAAACTTGCAAAAGTAGTTTCAGATAATTTATCTAGCTGTTCACCCAAAAGAGCTGACAAAAAGCTAGATATTTCATCTCCACTTTTCCCTTCAAGAGAAATCTTTCCAATATCAAACTCTGTATTTTCCAAAGCTTTATTGAGTATATCACTGTCCAAATCCAAGCCCAACATCGCAGTCTCAATAGTATCTACCCCGTAACCAATAGACTCTATAAATGCGTTAGTTAGATCATCTCCTGCTTTTGTGAAGTTTGTAGCTACACTCGTGCTTGTACTTAGTCCAAACCAACTCTCTTTTATGGTTTTTACTGTTTGATAGCTAAATATTTCCATATCTGTAAGAGCATCTTTGAAATTTGTAGTATCAAACTGTAGTCCAGCTCCTTCCAAGCTCGTAGTTTTACCACCCCAAAGATTTTCTGATGTACTACCTATGTACGCAGAACCTGTGTAATCAATCCCTTGGCTCTTTGCAATATCTAATCCCATTCTTAGAAAATTATCATTCATTTTGTCCAGGGACTCACTCATCTTTTTTGCGTACTCTAGTTGAGACTTGTCTATATCTGCTAAAAGATTTATAGAATTTTCTAGCGATTTATTGTCGCTATCTGTACGAGCTTCTATCTTTGAAAAGTCGTCCATAGTAGCACCACTTCCACCACCACCTGATACGGCAACTCCTAATCCTGCTACCATCGCTGCCATGGCCGCCATTCGTGCCCACGCTGTGTATGGGTCTCCTCCTGCCTGAGTCAAAACTGCATTTACTCCCAAAGCTGTACTCTTTGTTGCTTCTCCTGCGACGGTGGCTGTTGTACTTGTAAAAATAGAAGCTAATTGTGTTGCTAGACCAGTCTCTTCAAATAGCTGTTTTTTTATATACCATGCTAATTCAAATGCTTGTAAAGTGCTTTGAACTGCTCCCATTGCATTGTAGCCTGTTGTTCCGTCTTGAAACATACTCTGCATACCCTTAGAAATATCAGCATAGCCACTTATTTTTTCTTGTGTATATTTAGCATTTGCTCTCTCTATTTTAGCTATATCTTTACCACTATTTTTTAGATTTTTCATATACTCTTTTTGGCTCTCTATAAGTTCCTCAAAAGGATTGATTATATTTTTACCAAGTTCGGGTGTATCTAGCTTCGTTGCTTTTATGTACTCTTTATATGCATTTTGAGTATCTTTTATGGCTTTTTGTTGAGCTTTATTTGCTTTAGCTCCTACCTTTGCACTTGCACTTTTTGCTTTAACTCCTGCTTTTGCTTCATCAGTTATCGTTTTGGATAATAATAATTCAGCATTTTTGACTTCTAAATTAGCTTCACCGACCAATAAACTTTTTTTGGTCTCTTCTAAACTTCCCTTAGCTGTGTTACCAATAAGAGTACCCATTTGTATAAAATTGGCATTTGACTTAGCAAGAGCCAAAGCTGTTTTCGCTTGGGATACGGCATCTGTTTTATTTACATTAGCAGTTTTGATAACTAACTCTTGTTTTCTTTTTTCAAGATTAAGTGTATCAGTATAATTTTTATTTTGATTTACTATTTGAGTATTGATATTGTTTTGTAGAGTTGTTTGAGTTTTAGCATAAGATACTCTTTGTTTTTCTATATCTAGCAATATAGTTTTTTTACTCTCTACTGATGTAGCATTCGCATATTTGACACCCAAATTTGTTAAATTAGTCTCTACATCCAATAGACTCTCACGAGCTAAGACTATACTATTGGTATCATTTTTGGCTGTTGCAGTTGCTTCAGATATTTTACCCATCAAAACATCATGCGAAGCCATCGCCACACCTAAAGCATTATTAGCTTGTAATAGTGCCAATGCCAAAGAGTTAGCTTGAGCTGTAGCACTTGCTAAGTTTGATGTTACTGTATAGGCAGAGTTACTTAGACTATCTGTTTGAGTTGTTGCTTGATAAGTGCCATCTACAATAGATTGAATTAAATTAATTTGATTTTCAAGTTTATCTTGAACTTGTATCTCAACATCTAATAAAGCTTTTTTAGATATAAGTTCTTTGTCATTTGCTTCAACTTGGAAACCTAATCTTTTAACTTTGATAGTATCAACTCTCACCATTTCTTGTTGTATTTCTAATTGTTCTTTAAGCTTATTAATATTATCCAAATTTTGGATAGCTGATACTTTTTGCAATTCTACAGCTTGTAATCCCATTATTTTAGTTATTTTTTCTTCTTGTTCAGCAGTCTTACCTCTAATATAATTCCAAGTCTCAAAAATCCCCATCATTACCAACAGTGGTGCATTTGCTAAAGCCATAGTTTTTAGAGAAGTCCCTAGAGCTATTATTTGCGTTCTAGCTATAGAAGCTCTAGCACCCATCAACGAGATAGTTACTCCATTCATTTGTGCTAATCGCTGATGCAATAGTGCTGTTTGTGCTGATGCAACCATCGACACTCTAAGCATAGTAAATGCTTTGCTAACACCAGATATAATTAAGGATGAAGCTATAAATCCTCCAAGCGTATATGCAAGATGAATAGCTGTCTCGGATGAACCGTCAAGTATATTAGAGAGTCCTACTAATACATTTGCAAAACTCTCCGAAGCTCCTATACTCTTATCTATATCACCCACTAACATCAAAAATGAATTGGCTACTAGAGTATTTGATTGTCCAACAGTAAGAGCCATATTAGCAAACTCTTTATCTAGTACAGCTCCTTGAGATGAAATCGCTTTGATTATCATCTCAGACGATAATCGTCCCTCTTTTGCCATCTGGCGAAATTCATCTCTTGTCACACCTAAACCTACAACCATCGCAGTATATAGTCTCGGTGTTTGCTCTCTAACCGAAGCTAACTCTTGTCCTACAGATTTGAAGTCTGCTGAAAATGCTTGACCCAATTGTGTGAGTCCTGCCTTTGCACTCTCTGCACTAGAACTAGATATTAGAATAGATTTAGAGATATTATCTGTAGTCTCTAGTAAAGTTTTGTTTGATAAATTAAGTACATCTGTACTCATAGACATATTTTTGAATACATCTACTGTAGCACCAAAAGCAACTCTATTTTTTTGAGATATATTAAATAGAGCTTCCTTTGAAGCTGTCAGTTCATCTGTTGTATCAGACACGAGTTTTAATTTACTATTAATATTTGTAGCTTCATCTGCTAAATCAAACATCGCATGTGAAGCACTAGTAACAGCATAAGTTACAGCACCCATAGACGCAAAAGTTCTTATGAAATTATTAATCTCTCTTTGGGCATTTCTAGTCTCTCTTTGTAGTCTAGTCATCTGAGTAGTTGAGCGTTGCACTCCTTCAATCAGCCTCGCAACATCTGAATCTACTACTATAGTTACTGTACCGATAGTTGCCATTTCTAACCTCCAAATGCTTTCAATAAAATATCTGTAATTGTATCATTAGACATAATATTATTTTTGAGTTTTTGCTCTGACCATTGTTCATCGGTCATAGTCAAAAATCTACCTACTCCCAAGATATAGTGTTTGTATTCTTTATAATCCAAATTCATATCTCTTAGCTCCTCTTTCACTGATACTCTTGTAAAGCCTACAGCTCCAGCAAATGTATAGTTATAATCACATTTACTAGAGACCATAGCCCAAATTTGTTCAAACTCTGCTAGAGAGTTTCATTTATCTTCTTTTTCATCCTCTTTGTTCTCGGAGATAGACTGCAACTCTCCAGATTGCTTTTTTTCTATAGCATCTCTCTCTTTTATCAAAAGAGCCATCATATTGTTAAATCCTTTTGTCTCTGCTATCTCGGCTAATCTTGTTTTACCCTCACCTGAAACA
>JASFZJ010000023.1:0-12096 GCA_045267865.1 Sulfurovum sp.
TTTACAATCTTATGGAGGTTAAGCACTCTTTAACTCCGTATATCTTGGGTAAGTTGTGATTTGTAGTGCCTAGATTTTTCAGGAAACCTCGCTAGGCAGGGGGGGTGTAGTGCTTTTTGGGGCGAAGTCAGGAAATAGAAGAGCTGTTAAAGTAGATTAATAAAAAAAGTTATTCACATCTATAAAAAATACTTTAATCTATGTGAATAACTTTAGCTCTTTAGATAAATTATCTCTTGCCATACTCTCATATCTATCATGAAAATAGTCACTGTGATAAATCCTCTTTTGATTTAAAAAGTAATCAATTACTCTCCTTCGACCATCTCTAAACTCCTCATCTGAATATTTGCAATACTCTTCTCTAATGGCTATTTGATACTTTTTATATTTAGGTGATGCTAAAATAGATAAATCTGCATCTATAAATAAATTGGTATCACCATTATCAGTTTTTTGATGTTTTTGTGTGGCTAATATATGATTAAAAGTTCTCTCTATCGTCTTTTTGGAAATTTGTAGAGATGAGAGCCTATTTGAAGCAAAAATAGCACTTTTAAATTCATTATCTTTGGAGTCTATATCATAGATTATATCGTGATAACAGATAGCATAAAAGATAGCCTCAAAATCCTCTATCTCTGACTTGAGTGCTACTAATTCTTGATAAATATATTCTAAATGTTTGAGATTATGATAAGCTCTTTTATCGTGACAATGCACTATCTCTAGCCATAATTTATTATTATCTTTTGTATAGTTTTTGAAGGTTTGTTTTAGGAGTTGCATAGATTACCTAGGACAATTATTATTAAGCTTTTCATTTTACTCTCTTTTTGTGATTATTTTTATAGTTTATCAAAATAATATTATAGTATAGTATATATTATAAAAAATTACATAATCACATGGTAGTAGCATATTGTGGTGGATAGAGAGAATGATATAATGTTCAAAAATAAAACTATAACTTCTATACATATTTGGGGTATGTTATTTATGTCTCCGTTTGTAGTGCTTTTTATTACTCTTGCGATTTATGAGGAGTATAATGACTTTGAAAGAGATGCTTCTAATATACGAAAAGAGTATATATTAAATCAAAAATCAGAAATATCTTATGATATAAATCGTGTTTTGAAGTTTATCCAACACTCTTATAAAAATAAAAAAGACAGTATGGATAAAGCGACTTTGCAAAAAGAAATTATGGATACTATAGAGTATTTGTATGGACGGCAAGATGGTACTGGGTATATATTTATCTATGATTTTGATGGTATTAATATTAGTGACTCTATGCAAAGTAATAATCTAGGCAAAAATCTATATAAGTTTGTAGATAGTGATGGTGTGGAGGTTGTTAGGGAGCTTATAAATATATCCCAAAAGCCTGATGGTGGATTTGTCAAGTATAAGTGGCTCAAACCCACCACAGGTGAAGTAAGCAATAAAATATCTTATGCCAAATCATTTGAGCCGTGGGGTTGGACGGTAGGAACAGGTGTATATCTAGATGAAGTTGAGAAGCTGATATTGACCAAGAGATTGGCACTAAAGAAGAGATTAATTAAGTTTATGATGGAGATTTTTTCTATATCTGTGATATTTTTTGGTCTAGGAACTATTACGCTTAGTATCGTAAATGGTATCATCAACAAAGAGATAGATACCTTTAGTAAATTTTTCAAAAAAGCATCAAGAGGTTATACGCTTATAGAAGAGAAGCAGATAGACCTTTTGGAGTTTAAAAAGATGGTAGGCTATGTCAATAGTATGGTTACAGAGATACATAAACGAAAAGATAATCTAAAAAAGCTCAATCAATCACTAGAGAAGAGTGTAGAGGAAAAAACAGAGGAGCTAAAAGAGTTAGTCCAGGTCCAAGATAGCTTTATCAAGCACTCTATTCATGAGATAAATACCCCTTTGGCTGTGATAATGACATATATAGATATATTTAAAATGAAGTATGGAGAGAACCGATATATAAGCAAGATAGAAGCAGGTGCGAAGATTATAAGTACGATATATGATGATTTGGCTTATATGGTAAAGAAAGATAGATTAGAGTATGATAAAGAAGATATAGATTTTTCTACTTTTTTGATAGATAGAGTAGAATTTTTTGAAGAGATAGCCTCAGGCAATTATCATAAAATTATATCTATAATAACACCATCTATAGATATATATTTTAATACCCTAGAGTTACAAAGAGTGATTGACAATAATATATCCAATGCCATTAAATTTGGTAAGAGAGATACCGATATAGTAGTAAAATTAAAACAAAAAAAGCAGGTAATTATACTAAGCTTTGAGAGTAAATCAAATAAGATTACAGACACCAAACAGATTTTTGAGCCATTTCATAGAGAAGCATCAGATGCAGTAGGTTTTGGATTAGGATTGGAGATAGTCCGTTCTATCTGCGACAAAGAGGGTATAGAGGTAGAGGTAAGTTCAGATGAAAATATAACTATTTTTGAGTATAGGTTTGTGGGAGAGGAATAATTCATTGGCATTCCCACAAGATTATGGGAACTAAGCAATTATTTATAGATAGGAAGAGAAGGAGACAATTTGAAAGTTCTGCTATTAGAAGATGAACGAATGTTGCAAAGTGCTATAGAGGAGTATTTGGAAGCTACAGGTTATGAGGTAGATGCTTATGAAGATGGAGAAGATGCTTATAATGCTATAGGTTGTAATAACTATGATTTGTTTATCTTTGATATAAATACTCCTACTATAGATGGGCTTACGCTACTAGAAAATCTTCAAAAAGAGAAAATCTTTGTTCCTACTATCTTTATCTCTGCTATTACCAAGATAGAGCAGATTAGCAAGGCTTATGAATTGGGGTGTTATGATTATCTCAAAAAACCATTTCATCTCAAAGAGCTTACTCTGCATATCCAAAGGCTTCTCAAGATGGCGAAGATTGAGTGTAAATATATTATATCACTTAGCAAAATGTATGTTTATGATTTACAAAAAAAGAGACTATTTTTTGATAATGAAGAGCAGGTTCTTACTACTAAACAGTCTCAAATTATTCATCTATTTGCCTCTAATGTAGGTAGAGTTGTAGATTTTGATATGCTTCGATATTATGTATGGGATAATAGTCAAATAGATAATGCCACTATCCGTGCAGAAGTTCATAGAGTCCGTCAGGTACTTAAAGAGGAGCTTATTCTAACAATCAAAGGAGTTGGATATAAGTTGAAGCATTTATAATTTTTATATAAAAATTATAAATGCTATACTAATGCTATATTGGAATGGTATCATAGATTTAACTGATACTAAAAAGGATATATTATGACACTTATAGAGATATTTACAGAGTATGTACGAGAGAGAAAAAGTCTTAGAGATTATGTTGAGGAGAGAAAAAGTATTGATTCAAGAGGTGAGTTTAATAATAATAAACTTATAAAAGCACAAGAGAACTTGGATAGACTCAAAGAAGAAGAGCCTGAAATTTATGAACTAATGTATCAAGTATTAGAGAGATATTATATAGAAGACAAAGGTTATACTATTGAATATCCTATAGATTTTGTACGAGAAGTTCTTAAAATGTATCAAAATAGTTTATTACCAAAAGAGGTCTATGAATTATACCTCAAAGGTCTATCTCACCCTTGTAGAGATGCCTAAAAACTTTACTTTTGAGATTTATATCTCAAAAGTAACACCCCTAATATATGTAACCTTTCTCTACACTCTACCAAATAAGACTCCTTAAAATTTCATAAAACCACCTATGCTATGTTAATGCTATGTAGAGATTTTACCATAAGGGAAGCTAAAAATTTCAAGGAGAGCAGATGAGAAGTATTGCATTTAGTATAGTGGCTATGATGGCACTATCTAGTTATACAGTCGCAGGTGGTGATATTGTACCACTTGTAGTTGATGAACCAAAAGAAGAGTATGGGACATTCTCTGGACAATTGAGAGCGTTTTATATTAACAGAAGTATTGAAAACAATGGTGTAAACACAGACCGTGATGCTTTGGCATTTGGTGGTTGGTTAGGTTATGACTCAACAGAGTGGAATGGTTTGAGTGTAGGTGTAAAATTTTATGCCACTGAGGGTGTAAAAGTAAATGATAATATTGACCCATCTTTATATGGAGATGGACTTACAAGTTATGGTTTTATTGGCGAAGCATACTTAAACTATAAAATTGGTAACACAAATATTAAAGTTGGTAGGCAAAAGCTTAATACTCCTCTAGCAGGTGCTGATGATGCTAGAATGTTACCAAACCTTTTTGAAGCAGCTGTAATTACAAATACAGATATTGAAGATACAACTTTAATATTAGCTCATGTAACAAAAGAAACTGTGGGTACTTTTGGAAATGTATATGGTACAGCAGGAGCTTTATCTCTTCAAAGTGGATATGGATTAGGCTATAAACTTGGTACAAATGGAAAATTTGTAACTATGGGTGAAATTACTTTAGGAACTGGAACAGATACAGATGGTGTTACAGCAGGTGCTATTATCTACAAAGGTATTGATGGTCTAACGCTTCAAGTTTGGGACTATTATGCTCATGATATTCTTAACGCTGTATATGCACAAGGTGACTTAGCTTGGAACTGTATGATTAATTCTGATATAAAGATGAAAGCATCTGCTCAATACATCAACCAAACAGAAGTGGGTGATAAACTAGCAGGAGTAGTTGATTCAAACTACTGGGCTGTTAAATTAGGAGCAGGGTATGGTAATCTTTCAGGTTCTGTAGCTTATTCACAAACAGCTGATAGTACAGGAAGTATGAACGGTGGTGTACTTACTCCTTGGGGTGGAAT
Organism: Sulfurovum sp.; assembly: GCA_045267865.1. Classification (GTDB taxonomy): domain Bacteria; phylum Campylobacterota; class Campylobacteria; order Campylobacterales; family Sulfurovaceae; genus Sulfurovum. The sequence continues at coordinate 4,844 of JASFZJ010000023.1, forward strand.
GGCTGCATTTACACAAGGAATGGTTACAAGACACCAATTCTTTTCAGATACAAAAGCTACAAAAGTCGCAGCCACTTATAATATGCAAGACTTAACAGGTCTTAATCTCAAAGCAACAGGATATTATGTATCATTTGATGTAGGTGCAAAAAATAGTTATAAAAATGGAACTGCTTGGACAGCTACAGAAGCTGGATTTGATGTGAAGTATCAAGCTACTAAATCACTTAATTTACGATTTAGAGGAAACTTCCCTACAGATTTTGCACCTGGTTTAGACTGGTCAGAATTTAGACTTATCGCAAACTATAACTTTTAAGGAGATATAAAATGACACAAGAGACAGTAGAACGGATTAAGAGTAATCCAAAATATCAGCAGTTGGTAACAACTAGAAGTAAATTTGCATGGACACTATCTATTATTATGTTAGTTGTCTATTATATATTTATTTTAGTTATTGCCTTTGAACCATCACTTTTGGGTACAAAAATTGGTGATGGTGTAATGACTATCGGTATCCCTATAGGAGTAGCTATTATTGTGATAGCTTTTGTCCTTGCAGGTCTTTATGTAAGACGAGCGAATGGAGAGTTTGATAGACTTACACAAGAGATTAAAGATGAGTTAGGAGAAGTGGCATAATGAAAAAGTTTTTACTTTTAGGATTATTGATTGGATTAAGTGCTTTTGCTTATGCAGGAGGGACAATTGAGGGAGAGATAGAGAAACAACCTCTTAATGTCTCTGCTATTATTATGTTCTTGGTATTTGTAAGTGGAACTTTAGGTATCACTTATTGGGCAGCAAAACGAACAAAAACAGCAAAAGATTTCTATACAGCTGGTGGTGGTATTACAGGTTTCCAAAATGGTATGGCCATAGCAGGTGATTATATGTCAGCTGCGTCATTCTTGGGTATTTCTGGACTTGTATATCTTGCAGGTTATGATGGTCTTATCTACTCTATCGGTTTCCTTGTTGGTTGGCCTATTATCCTATTTTTGGTATCAGAGAGACTTAGAAACCTTGGGAAATATACATTTGCAGATGTTGCAGCGTATAGACTAAGACAAGTGCCTATCCGTACTCTAGCAGCCTTTGGCTCTATTGCTACAGTTATCTTGTATCTTATCGCTCAAATGGTAGGTGCTGGTAAACTTATTCAACTTCTATTTGGACTTGATTATGAGTTAGCAGTTGTTCTTGTTGGTACGCTAATGATTTTATATGTAACATTTGGTGGTATGTTAGCTACAACTTGGGTACAGATTATTAAAGCTGTTCTCTTGCTCTCAGGTGCTACATTTATGGCTATAGCAGTATTAAGTCATTTTGATTTCTCACTAGAAGCAATGTTTGCAAAAGCAGTAGAAGTACATCCTAAAGCAGAAGCGATTATGGCTCCAGGTGGATTGGTATCTGACCCAATTTCAGCTATATCCTTGGGTGTTGCTTTGATGTTTGGTACAGCAGGTCTTCCACATATCTTGATGAGGTTTTTCACAGTTTCTGATGCTAAAGAGGCTAGAAAATCTGTATTTTATGCCACAGGTTTTATTGGTTACTTCTATATCTTGACATTTATTATTGGTTTTGGTGCGATTATTATGGTACTCAACAACCCTGAATATCTTGACTTAGCAAAACAGGCAATTTCTGGTGGCTCACCGATATTAGGTGGTAAAAATATGGCAGCTATTCACTTGTCTCACGCAGTTGGTGGTAACTTCTTCTTAGGCTTTATATCAGCTGTAGCATTTGCAACAATCCTCGCAGTTGTATCTGGTCTTACACTTGCAGGTGCGTCAGCTATATCACATGACCTTTATGCAAATGTATTTAATAAAAGTGGTGAAGTTGATGAAGCTAAAGAGATGAGAGTATCTAAAATAGCTACTGTAGTTCTTGGTATCGTAGCGATTTTATTAGGTATCGCATTTGAACAACAAAATATCGCATTTGTGGTTGGTCTAGCGTTTGCTATTGCAGCATCAGCTAACTTCCCTGTGCTTTTCCTCTCTATGTTTTGGAGTAGGCTTACAACAAGAGGTGCTGTTTATGGTGGTAGTTTAGGTTTGGCTACAGCGATTATCCTTGTAATACTTGGACCAATTGTATGGGTAGATATTTTGGGTAATGCAGAAGCTATATTCCCTTATAAATATCCAGCATTATTCTCTGTAACTGTAGCATTTTTGAGTATTTGGCTCATATCTATTACAGATAATAGTCAAGGTGCAAAAGATGAACATGCAGCGTTTGAGGCACAAGATATTCGTTCTCAAACAGGTATCGGTGCAGAGGGTGCATCAGCACATTAATCGTAGGGTGGGTTTCCCAACCCACCAAATATTTAAACGAGCAAAAGTATTTTGAAATATATAATTAAGGTGGGTTAGAAACCCACCCTACAGGAGACATCATTGATAGCACTACTAGATAATCTAACCAAACATCTCCCATTTACTCTGCTTAACAAGAGATTACTAAAGCAGATAGAAACAAGTGCACAGATTGCTTATTATCCAAATGGTACAACTCTTCTCAAACCCCAACAATCATTTGATTCTCTTTTTTATATTATCAAAGGAAGCGTAGAGGCTAGAGAAGAAGCACTACTTATTGATGTTTCTCATAGTGATGATAGTTTTGGAGGGATTGAGCTTATAGAAAATCAATCCTCTTCTTATAGTTATAGTGTCACAGAAGAGCTTATCTGTTATGAAATTCCTCGTAAGACCTTTTTAGAATTATGTAAAGAGAGTCAAGAGTTTAGAGACTATTTTTTCTGCTCTATTATAGAGAGAATGGATATGCTAAAATCCAAAAAAGAACACGGAAGTGTAGCTGATATGATGGTGGCTAGAGTAGATAATAGTGTGCTTAATAGTGTCACTGTTGTTGGTGGTCAAACGCCTGTCATAGAAGCACTCTCCCAAATGCGTGATGAGAAATCTGTAGCAATACTTGTAGAGAATAAAGATGGATATGGAATAGTTACAGATACAAACCTCAGAGAGTATATTTTGTGTGAAGATAGAGATAAAATTACTCACATATCTCAAATCCAAACTTATCCTATTATCTCAATTGATGATGATAGCTTGATGTTTAATGTTCTGCTTCTTATGACAGAACACTCAATCAAACACCTCCCTGTATTTGATAGTAAACAGAAACTTTTAGGGATATTGGAGCTTGTAGATTTATTGAGCTTTTTCTCTAATCAATCGCATTTGATTACTGTGCAGATGGATGGTGCAGAAGATTTGGAGTCACTTATAAGTGCTTCAAAACGAGTATCACAGATGGTTGGAGCATTACATAGCAAAGGTGTCAAGAGTAGATATATAGCCAAACTTGTAGCAGAGATAAAAAAGAAGATGTACACAAAACTTTTTACTCTTATTTTACCAAAAGAGTGGCAAAAAAATTCTGCTTTGGTATTATTAGGAAGTGAGGGAAGAGAAGAGCAGATACTCAGAACAGACCAAGATAATGCTCTTATCTTCGCTGATGGATTTATACCAACCAATCAAGAAGAGGTGACACAGAGATTTATAGAAGCTTTGGATGAGATAGGTTTCCCTCGTTGTGAGGGTGGTGTGATGATTATCAATCCAAAATGGCGTAAAAGTGTTGCAGAGTACAAAAAAGATATTCGTCATTGGATTGAACACCCTAATAGTGATGGCTTGATGGATATGGCAATATTTTTTGATTCTTTGTGTGTGGCAGGAGATAGTGAACTCTATAAGCAGTTACGAGAGTATCTTTTTGTACAGGTTAGCACAAATAAAAGTATTTTGCTTCACTTTGCAAAGGCTATTGAAAACTTTGAATCTCCATTGGGAATATTTTCTAATTTCAGCACTCAAAAGGGGCATGATAATGAGATTGATATAAAAAAAGGTGCACTATTTGCACTTGTCCATGGTGTTCGTGCATTAGCACTCGAATATGGAATAGACAAGACAAATACAACATTACGAATCAAAGCTCTTAATGATATAGGTTATATGAACAAAGAAGATGCCACCGATATACTCGAAGCCTTAGAGGTGATAAATACCCTAAGACTTCACGCACAGTTAGCCAAACTAGAAAAGGGTACAGTGATGGATAATTATATTTCTTTGACGGCTTTGAGTAAACTAGAAAAAGATGTCCTCAAAGAGGCACTCAAAACGGTAGAGAAGTTCAAAAAGAGAGTAAGTTATCACTTTCACCTCTCTTCTGTAGGATAATGATATGTTTGATAAGTTATTTAAAAAATATAATCATAAAAGACTCACAGATGAGCGATTTGAGTTTCTATTTGATGAGAGTGAAAATGATGAGATAGTGGTATTTGATTGTGAGACGACAGGACTCAATCCAAAGGTAGATGAGATTATCTCCATTGGTGCTGTTAAAATCAGAGGCAACCGAATACTCACAGATGAAGCTCTTCATATCTTTGTCAAACAAGAGAAACAAATCACGGCAAAAAGTATCACAATCCATCAAATACGACACTGTGATTTGAATGGTGCGATACCTATCCAAGAGGCTATAGAGAAATTTCTTTATTATATTGGTAACAAAAGAGTTGTAGGATACTATTTAGAGTTTGATATTGCGATGATAAATAGATATACCAAGCCCTTTTTTGGTGTTACTTTACCCAACAAAAGAGAAGAAATTTCGGCGATTTATTACGATAAGAAGATTTGTCCCATTCCTCAAGGACATATAGACCTTAGATTTGATACGATTATTAAAGATTTAGCACTACCAACGCTAAAGGCACATGATGCACTTAATGATGCTGTTATGAGTGCTATGATGTACATTAAGTTACAACAAGTAAAAAAATTATACTAAACACAGGAGCGTAAAATGAGTACAATGTTTCAACCTAAAAAAGAGAATTTTAACAACCCACTAATCAAAAATATGTGTGAATATCAAGATTTAGTAGCTGAGTTTGACAATGATTTTGAAGGTACTTGGGCAAAATTTGCTGATGAAAAGATAGATTGGTTCAAACCTTATGATAAAATACTAGATGAGAGTGAAGCACCTTTTTATAAATGGTTTAGTGGTGGAGAGATGAATGTTGCTCACCAATGTGTTGATAGACACCTAGCAACTAAAAAGAATAAAGCTGCTATCATATTTGAAGGTGACAATGGAGACCAGAGAATTCTTACTTACCGTGAGTTGGCGTATGAAGTAAACAAAACAGCCAACCTATTTAAGGGACAATTTGGTATCAAAAAAGGTGATAGAGTTGTTATCTATATGCCTATGATTCCAGAAGCTGCTATTAGTATGTTAGCATGTGCCAAAATAGGTGCTATCCATTCTGTAGTATTTGGTGGTTTCTCTGCTGAAGCGTTGAGAGATAGAATTATAGATGCCCAAGCGTCACTTGTTGTTACAGCTGATGGTGCTTACAGAAAAGGTAAACCTTATATGCTCAAGCCTATCGTTGATAAAGCGTTAGCAAAAGGTTGTGATTGTGTTAGAAATGTATGTGTTGTAGAGAGAAATGAACAAGATATTCACTGGGAAGCAGGAAGAGATTATAGTTATAATGAACTTATTAAATCTCAATCTTCTGTATGTGAAGCAGAGCCAATGGAGAGTGAAGACCCACTATTTTTACTCTATACTTCAGGAAGTACAGGTAAACCAAAAGGTGTACAACACAGTTGTGCAGGTTATATTCTATGGGCTCAAATGACTATGGAGTGGGTATTTGATATTCAAGATAACGATACCTACTGGTGTACAGCCGATGTTGGTTGGATTACAGGACATACATATATCGTTTATGGTCCTCTAGCAGCTGGAGCAACTACGGTAATGTTTGAGGGTGTGCCTACTTTCCCTGATGCAGGAAGATGTTGGAGAATGATAGAAGAGTATCAAATCAACCAATTCTATACAGCCCCTACAGCTATTAGATTATTGCACAAAATGGGTGAAAATGAGCCTGATAAATATGATTTAAGTTCACTTAGAATTTTAGGAACAGTTGGTGAACCTATCGACCCTCCTGCATGGAAGTGGTATTATGAAAAAATAGGTGGAAGCAACTGTTCTATCGTTGATACATATTGGCAAACAGAGACAGGTGGACATATGATTTCTCCACTCCCAGCTGCCACACCTATCAAACCTGGATGTGCCACATTCCCTCTCCCTGGGATTATCGCAGAAGTTATAGAAGCAGATGGTACTCCAACAAAGATTGGTGAAAAAGGCTTTATGTGTGTAACTAAACCATGGCCATCTATGATTAGAAATATTTGGGGTGACCCAGAAAGATTCAAAAAATCATACTTCGGAGATTGTAAACAAGACGGAAAACCTGTCTATTTCACAGGTGATGGTGCGATGATAGATGATGAGGGATACATCACAATCACAGGAAGAACTGATGATGTTATCAATGTATCAGGTCACAGAATGGGAACAGCAGAAGTAGAAGCAGCTATCAAAAAGCACGATAATGTAGCATCTGTAGCAGTTGTCGGTAAACCACACCCAATCAAAGGTGAGGGTATATTTGCGTATGTAGTTCTCAAATCAGTACCAGTGGAACACAACGACGATATAGCTGATGAGCTAGAGACAATGAAAGAGATAAACAAAATTATCAAAGAGGAGATAGGAGCGATAGCACTATGTGACTCAATGATATTCGTACCAGATTTACCAAAAACTCGTTCAGGTAAAATCATGAGAAGAATTTTGCGTTCACTAGCCAAAGGCGAAGCAATAACACAAGATATATCAACACTAGAAGACCCATCTATAGTGGAGACTATTGCGTCTAAGATGTAGGTTTTTAGTTTGTATTGAGTATCCTTTATTGGATGCTTGATATAAGGGCTTATTTTATAAAAATGAAACTATATTTAAATTTTTATTAGAATAATACAAAATTTCTCCTGACTTCACCCTAAAGAATTCTTAAATACCAATCAACCCCCTAAAATAGGCTACTCTTTGCTAAAGGCTTTTTTGTAGTGCCTAGCTATTATTCTTAATTCTACTCTTTAAGCTCTGATATAGTATAATGTAAATAATAAATAAAATCCTAAAAAAGAGTTTACTATGTTTGTAAGAGTCAAAAAAACACTAAATAGTCCAAGAACTTCAGTGCAGATAGTTGAGAGTTCTCGTGTAATGGGAAAAGTAAAACAGACAATTGTAAAACATATTGGCGTAGCTCAAGATGATGATGAGTTAGAAGA
>JASFZJ010000024.1:0-4896 GCA_045267865.1 Sulfurovum sp.
AAAGATAATTTTTTTTGACTTATTAACTTTATTGAATTTAAAAGTTTTAAGAATATAAAAAAACAATTTAAGCCAAGAGAAAATTTAGAAAAAAAAGAAAATGATTTTATTAACTCTACAAAAGTTTCATTACTAGACAAGATAGAGTCAAGTATATGGATATTTGAATTTATTGTGCATCATAAAAAAGTTGCATTAACTAAAGATGAAAAAAAACAATATTCAAAACTTGATAAAAATTATTATGTAGTTGTAGATATTGATTTAAATAAAATGAATAAAGATACTTTAATCGCACAATTAAATGGATTAACAATTCCAACTTCACTTTATGATAACCTTATTACAAATATAACATCAATTTTAGATGGAATAGAACATAATATTAAAATCAAAAAGCCTAAACTTATAGACTGTAACCAACTAAAAAAATACCTAGAGGAAAAACAATGACAAACAAAACAATCACATTCAGCCAGATACTACTAAAACTACAAGAGTTTTGGGCAAACGAGGGTTGCAATATCGTGCAACCTTATGATATTCCAGCTGGAGCTGGGACTTTTCATCCTGCTACAATTTTACGGAGTCTTGACTCTAAGCCGTGGAGTACGGCGTATGTTGCACCATCACGAAGACCTACTGATGGACGATATGGTGAGAACCCAAATAGATTGGGTGCTTATTATCAATTTCAAGCACTAATCAAACCATCACCTGATAATATTCAGAAGCTCTATTTGAAGTCTTTGGAATATTTGGGGCTAAATCTTCAAGAACATGATATACGATTTGTAGAAGATAACTGGGAGTCTCCAACGCTTGGTGCTTGGGGTTTGGGTTGGGAAGTTTGGCTTGATGGTATGGAGGTGACTCAATTTACATATTTCCAACAAGTTGGAGGTATCGCTTGTGACCCTGTGGCTGTGGAGATTACTTATGGTACGGAGAGACTTGCTATGTATCTTCAAGGTGTGGAGTCTGTATTTGATATTGTGTGGAATGAGCATAATGGTAAGGTGACGACTTATGCAGATGTGCATAAAGAGAGTGAGTATCAATTTTCTAAGTATCATTTTGAGGTAGCCTCTGTGGAGAAGTTATTAAAAGATTTTGAAGATGCTTCAAGTGAGTGTAAACTCTGTATAGAAAATGAGTTGCCACTCCCTGCGTATGACCAGTGTATGGTGGCTTCTCATGCTTTTAATGTGCTTGATGCTAGAAAAGCTATTTCACAAGCTCAGAGACAAAATTATATCTTGAAAGTTAGGGAGCTATCTATTGCTTGTGCTGGGCTTTATAAGAGTCAAGAAGAAGAGCGAAACAGTAGAGTGAGAGGGTAGAGAGAAAACTAAACCTTTATGGTTTAGTTAGTTTATCCAAAAAATCAAAACAATCCCAAAAATCAGCACATTGTTTTAATAATAAATAGATAAAATTGAAAAGTAAAAATATGGATATTAATATAAAATCACAACGCAAGAGCGTAGTAATGTAGAGAGAGAAAAGAAGAAATTATTTTCTTCTAAGCTCTTTAATTCTTGCTGCTTTACCTTTGAGTTCTCTAAGATAAAATAATTTTGCTCTTCTTACTCTACCTCTTCTTAGAACTGTAATACTCTCAATACTAGATGAGTATAGTGGGAAAATTCTCTCTACACCTACAGAGTTTGCACCAATTCTTCTTACCATAAATGTACGACTAGTTCCTTGTCCCCTAATAGCTATACATAGCCCCTCGAAGTTTTGAACTCTTGTCTTTTCACCCTCTTTAATATTTACAGCTACTTTTAGAGTATCACCTGCTCTAAATGTAGGGATTTCTTTACTTTCCATTTGAGTTTGTTCAAAACTCTCAATATATTTATTTCTCATAATGCTATACCTCTTTTGTATAAGTCTGGGCGAAAATACTCTGTTTTACACAAAGCTAACCCTTTTTTTAAGTCCGTGATTTTACTATGATTACCCTTTAAGAACTCTGAAATAACTTCATTTCCATCATAATCTTTGGGTTTCGTAAAAGATGGGGCTTCAAGCAGTAACTCTTCAAAACTCTCTACACTCAAAGAGTCACTATTGCCCAAAACATCATCAACATTACGCGATATAGCATCACACACCACCATACTCGCCAATTCACCACCTGTGAGGATAAAATCGCCTATAGAGAAAAGCTCATCAGCACACTCTTCTATAACTCTCTCATCTATCCCCTCATAGCGTCCACTTACAAGCACAATATGCCTCTTGTTTGCCAACCGTTTTGCATCATTTTGCACAAATTTTTTGGCAACTGGTGAAAGGAAAACTATATAAGCATCTTCACTACTCTCTTTGATAGATTTAATTGTATCAAAGAGAGGTTGAGGAGTCATAAGCATACCTGCACCACCACCAATCATCGGAGCATCCACTCTATTGTGTTTATCTGTTGTATAATCTCTAGGATTATAAAAATCTATCTCTATAAGCTCATCTTCAATCGCTCTTTTGAGAATACTTTCACCAAAATAACCTCTAATGAGATTTGGGAAAAGTGTCACAAAAGAGAATTTCATATCTAACTAGCCTCTAAAATATCTTTAGCATCTTTTGTCAAGATTACCTTAGCTTCTGTATCTGCATTGATAACATATCTATCTATATAAGGCACTAAAAATGTCTTAGGAAGACCGTCTGCTACCAAGACACTGTCTGTCTGAATATAAAGATAGTCTGTCTCTCCCAATCTTTGCACTTCTAATACACTCCCTAGAGTCATATCATCTTGCATCACCATTGAGCCTACAATATCAAACCAAAAGTGCTGACCCTCTTTGAGTTCACAGCTCTCTTTAGTTTTTGCTTCATTGGTAAATATCTTTGTATTTGTAAGTTTTTTGGCAAAATCTATACCATCATATCCTACAAAACTAACCATCCCACGAGTGAGATTAATCTCTTTGATAACCAATTCACCACGATTAGTGGAGTATGAATTACCTACTTGAAATTGTTCTGGAAAGTCTGTATGGATATGAAGTTTAAGGTCGCCCCAAAGCCCAATAGTCTTGCCTATTTGGGCAATAAGTGCCTTATCATCTTGCATAAATTATACTTTTGCTTTTACATTAACGCGATAGTTTTTACCACCTTTGGCTTTACATCCAGAGATAACAGTTTTGATAGAGTTTATCATTCTACCATCTTTACCAATTAGCTTACCTATATCTTCACTGTTGGCAAAGAGTCTAATCTCATCAAACCCCTCATCAACTTCTATTATCTCTATCGAAATATCTTCAGGATTATTCACCAAAAGCCTGGTGTATGAGAATAAGAAATCTTTTACCATAATGACTATTTTTTACCAGATATTCTTGCTACTGTTGGACTCATTTGAGCACCCACACTTAGCCAGTAGTTCAATCTCTCTTCATCAAGAGTCAAATCTTTTGTCGCAGATACAGGGTTATAATGTCCAATTGCTTCAATCCAACCACCATCTCTTCTTTTTCTGCTATCTGTTACTACTATTCTATAAAAAGGCTTCTTTTTTCTACCCATTCTTGTCATTCTAATCATTGTCATATTTAATCCTTAATTTTACTATAATTTTAATACCTAATCTTGAGGAGAGTTAAGTACCATGGTAACAAATCCTGACAACTACTTTTTAATGACTAAAGCACTCATCAACACTTTTGGGAGGAGATTATATCATAAAAATACTGAATTTTTCTTTATGGTGCTTTTATGATATAAAATTTAGATTTAATTTGTAGTAACTACCTCTATCATACTATCCCATTCAGTAAACCAAGAACTGTTTTTATCTATATTTTTCAAAATAAGTTCAAAGTAATTTATGGTCTTATCATCAGGTCTATATTTACAAATCACATTTTTGATAATATCTTCTATATCATCTTTGGTAGCCAAAGAATCTATCTCATTATTGGATAATTTATTTTTATGAAACTCACTCATATCTGCATAAGCTGTAGCTTCTGGCAATATATTGGTTATACCATTTTGTTCAAATAGTTCTCTTTTCTCTTTTGTCCACTTAAGTATTTTACCCTTTAGCTCACTATCCCATGCGTTGAATTTATCTTTTATGATACGCTCTATCTCTCTATTAATATCATCAATAATATCTTGTTGTTTAATATCACTTATATTTATATAGGCATAAATTATCTTTGATAATACATTTTTATTGCTTAGTAACACCGTCTCAATAGTATAAAAATCCCAAATTATAATAGGAATACCCAGTTTCTTTTTGAGATTATTCTTTAGATTATTAGCCTGAACATCTGTCAAATAATCTCTATCAATAATTAAGATAGATTTTTCCCAAAGTGTTTTCTCATTTTTAATCTTAGAAAACATATCTTTGTAGCTAAATATGTGCTTGAAGATATTATCTATCCCCTCAAAAGACCAATATGCTATATTATGGCTCTTTGTATCACTTGATTTATCCAAAATATATTGTATATATTTGGGGTCATATTTACCCTCAACGAGTATCAATTTATCAGACTCTAAAGCATTTATCAAATCCAATGCACTCTCATTTTCCAAATCTTGTAATACTTTGAGATGTTTTGATGGTATCAGTCCATTATTGATATATATCTGCTCATCATAGACTATTGGTCTATAGAGTTTTTTACTAACTCTCTCCAAATGAAAGATATGCTCTGGCTTTGAGCTTCTAATTAAACTCTCATTGTGGGTAGAGATAAATATCTGTATATTTGAAGAAAAATTAACCAAAATTTTCATAAGTCTCTTCTGTATATCTCGGTAATGTACCAATTCCGTTGATAAAACAAGTCTAAGGAAGCTTTAAAGAAAAAAGGTGTTTAATTACAGAAAAGAGATGAAAATAGAAATAGAAGT
>JASFZJ010000025.1:0-12357 GCA_045267865.1 Sulfurovum sp.
TATAGCTCTACCTAATCATGCCTTTCAATTGAACCATTTTGGTAAATAATATAAGATTATCTTATGGATTGTGGGAATTTATAGTTGGGGTGTGTATAACTAGCTAAAAGTAGTTTACACTTTACCTACAAAGGGCAACCACAAGATTGCCCCTACATGATGTTATTCCGTAGGGATATCCCCTTGTGGATACCCTGAAATGTAAACTACTTATGATGGATGCCAAATAATAGATTGGTTTTGGACTAAATAGAGAGTATGCAAATGCTAGTTGGAATAATAAGACAAGTCATATTTTTGTTCGGTGTGTTCGGTAGTGCAAGGAGAGTAATCTTTTGATTTTTGAATTTTAAGGAGTATTCGTGAGATAACTTTATCCATTTATCTCAATAGATAAGATAAAACAATACTATTTTATGGTAAACTTATCTCTTTATAAATTTTATATACACTTTACAAGAGGGTAGGTATGAGACATTTTTTGACACTAAAAGATTTCAGCAAAGAAGAGCTTTTAGAGATGATAACACTAGCACAGAAGATTAAGAGCCAAAAGAGTAGTAATACTTTTGTGCCATATATGAAAAATCAGACTCTTGGTATGATTTTTGAGAAGAGTTCTACTCGTACTCGTGTTAGTTTTGAGGTAGGTATCTATCAGCTTGGTGGTGTAGGACTATTTTTATCCTCCAATGATATACAGCTAGGACGAGGTGAACCTATGAAAGATACGGCTAGAGTGATAGGTCGTATGGTGGATATGGTTATGATTCGTACCTTTGAGCAGTCTAAATTAGAAGAGTTTGCCGATTTTTCTAAAGTTCCTGTGATTAATGGACTTACCGACCTTTATCACCCTGTGCAGGTGATGACTGATTATCTGACTATGATAGAACACGGCAAAGGTGAAAACTCTATCGTGGCGTATGTGGGAGATGGTAATAATATGGCTCACTCGTGGCTTATGTTGTCTGCTATATTGGGGCTAGAGATTAGAGTGGCTACTCCAAAGGGATATGAGTGTGATAGTGGTGTGGTATCTGATGCTTTAGATATGGCAAAGAGTAGTGGGGCTAAGATTATTTTTGGTAACAATCCAAAAGAGGCTGTAGAGGGAGTTGATGTTGTGATTACTGATACTTGGGTCTCTATGGGGCAAGAAGATGAGAAAGAGGCTAGACTTAAAGCCTTTGATGGGTATATTGTAGATAAAGATATGATGAGTCTTGCCAAAAATGATGCTATCTTTTTACATTGTCTTCCTGCTTATCGGGGATATGAAGTGAGCGAAGAGACATTTGAAAAGTATGCAGATGTGATATTTGATGAGGCAGAAAATAGACTCCACGCCCAAAAGGGAATTATGGTGTGGTTGTATAATAATAGATAAGATATTTTATCGGTTGTAGGGTGCTGTTTCTAACGCACCATTAGGGAATAAAAACAAAAGGATAGATTTTGAGCAATATAGATTTTGAAAAGTTTAGTAAATACTCCAAAGCAGGACCAAGATATACATCTTATCCAACGGCGTTGGAGTTTAATGATGGTTTTAAATATGATGACTATATAAGTTATTTGGAAAATGAGACTGAACAATTATCTCTATATATACATCTGCCTTTTTGTAGGTCGGCTTGTTATTTTTGTGGATGTAATGTTGTCTTTACATCAAAAGAGGAGAAGCTATCAAGATATATCACTTATCTCAAAAAAGAGTTAGATATATTAGCTACACATCTTGATACTACTCGTGAAGTTATACAGTTTCACTTTGGAGGAGGTACACCTACTTTTTATAAAGCTTTTGAGCTTGACGAGATAGTAACTTATGTTAAATCCAAGTTCTCCAACTGGAGTAGTGAAGCTGAGATAAGTTGTGAGATTGACCCTAGATTTTTCAATGAAGACCAGATGAAAGTATTTAAAAAACACGGGTTTAATCGTATCTCTTTTGGTGTACAAGACCTTGATGAGAAAGTACAAAAAGAGATACACCGTGTGCAACCTTTGGAGCTTACCAAAAAAGCTGTAGAACTAGCTAGAAAATATGGTATCAAATCTATCAATACCGACTTTATCTATGGACTGCCTTATCAGACACTTGATACATTTAAAGCTACACTTGAACTCTCACGAGAACTAAATCCTGATAGAATAGCTGTATTTAATTATGCTCATGTGCCTTGGCTGATGAAAACTATGCGTAAGTTTGATGAGACTACTTTGCCTTCTCCTGAGACAAAGCTACAAATCTTTCAATATACTATAGACTTTTTAGAGTCTCATGGGTACAAAATGGTAGGAATGGACCATTTTGCCAAACCAACTGATGAGCTTTTTGGTGCGATAGAAAAGGGAGAGCTTCATAGAAACTTCCAAGGATATACCACAAAAGGTGGAGCAAATCTTATAGGTATAGGACTTACAAGTATCGGTGAGGGAGAGAAGTATTATGCTCAAAATACTAAAGATATGAAACTCTATGAGAGTAGATTAGATGAGGGTAAACTGCCATTTGATAGAGGTGTAAACCTAAGTGATGATGACTATTTACGAAAATCTGTTATTATGGAATTGATGGCAAACTTCTCTATACATACCAAAAGAGTAGAGGTTGAGCATAATATAAACTTCAATGAGTATTTTGCAGATGCTATGGAGGCACTTCAAGAGTTTGTAGAGGCAGGACTTGTCACTATCACAGATGATAAAATCTCTGTAAGTACCACAGGTACACTACTTATTCGTAATATAGCGATGCCTTTTGATGCTTATATGAAAAAATATGCAAAGAGTAAAAAAGCGTTTTCTAAGACTGTATAATATAGATAATATGAAAATATTACACACATCAGATTGGCACTTAGGTCAGAGTTTCAAAAGTTATAGTAGAGAGTTTGAGCATAAGAGTTTTTTAGATTGGCTTATGAAAGAGATAGAAGATAAAAATATAGATATTTTAATAGTAGCAGGTGATATATTTGACTCTTCTAGTCCACCCAACTATGCTCTTAAAATGTATCATAATTTTTTAGCACAAATTATAAAAACAAATTGTAGTGATGTGATAATAGTAGCAGGAAACCATGATAGTGTATCAACGCTTGAGGTATCTAAAGAGTTATTAAAGTCTTTAAATGTACATGTAGTAGCTTCAGGTACAGATAGAGATGAAGTAGTAGTACAAATCAAAAAAGATGATGAACTCAAAGCTATAGTTTGTGCTGTGCCGTATCTTAGAGATAGAGTTTTGAGAAATGCAAATGAGAGTAAAACTGCTAGTGAGGTAGAAGATGAGTTAAGAGATGCTATGAAGAGCTACTATAGTGATATTTATAGCAGAGCCAAAGAGTTATCTTCTACTACTCCTCCAATACCTATCATCGCAACAGGACATTTTACCACTACGGGTGCATCTATAAGTCCCGATTCTGAGAGAGAAATATATATAGGTAAACTTCAAAATATAGATAGCAAAATGCTACAAGATTTTGATTATGTGGCTATGGGTCATATACATAAGCCTCAAAAAATAGCCCAAAATGAGACTATGCAGTATTCAGGTTCTCCTATACCACTTAGCTTTTCAGAGACTAATAATCCAAAGAGTGTAGTGATAGTTGAGTTTGAAAAGTCTAAAATAGATATAGCTACTTTGGCTATACCACTCTTTAAAGAGCTTCATAGACTCAAAGGTGACTTTAAATATCTACAAGACAAAGTAGAAGCTATTTCAGATAAATCCAATCCACCTTTTGTAGAGATAACATTTCAAAATAGTGATGTGATAGAGTATGATATAAAAGAGTTTGTATCTAAAGCAGAAGAGAGTGGTGTCTATATACTGCATCAAAAAAGAGAGTATGAGATAGAAGATAGAGTGCTAAATATGGAAGATGATAGTATAACTTTAAGTCAATTAAGCCCTTTAGATATATTTGATAAACGCTTAGAGAGTGAAGAGCATATAGACAAAGAGATGATAAAAAAACTAAACATACTCTATAATCAAGTAATTCAGGAGTGTGAAGATGAAGATAACTAAAGTCACAATCGAAAATCTTAACTCAATAAGAGGTAGATATACTATTGATTTTGAGAAAAGTTTTTCTGCTCATGGTCTATTTTTACTTACAGGAGATACAGGTGCTGGTAAAACAACTATTTTGGATGCGATAAGTATATCCCTCTATGGTGAAACTCCAAGATTAAAATCCAAGTCTGAGTTGGAACAGATTATATCTCTAGGTGAAAAAGAGAGTTTAGCAGAAGTTGAGTTTGTAGTAGATAAAGAGTTATATAAAAGTAGCTGGTCTATAGCGATAGCAAGGACGGGTACGGTTAAAGATGCAAAAAGAGTATTGAGTATATATAATAATAGTAATTTTGAGATAATACCATTAACTAAAAGAGATTTTAATAATAAAATAGAAGAGATTACAAACTTAAATTTTGATAGATTTACAAAAACAGTAATGTTAGCCCAAGGTTCATTTGATGGCTTTTTACAAGCTAAAGATAGTGAAAAATCAGACTTATTAGAAAAAATTACAGGTACACAAATATATCAAAAAATATCACAAAAAGTATTTGAACGAGAAAAAGAAGAGAAAACTAAACTAACACTATTAAGTGATAAAATTGATGAATCTAAGATACTTCAAGATGAAGAGGTAGAAGATAAAACTATTGCTATATCTACGGCAAAAGAACAAAGTGATAAGCTACAAAAAGAGCAAAAAGAGTTACAATATATTATAAAAATAGTTGAAAATATATCTAAATATAAGAAAGAGCTAGAATCTTTGAGAGAAGATAAAACTAATTTAGGTATAAAAAAAGATGAGTTTAAAGAGGATGATAAAAGGTTAGAAAACTCTTTAAAAGCAAAAGATATATATACTCAAATTATCCAAGAAAATAGTTTGACCAAAGATTTATCAGATAAAAAGGCTAATATAAAAAAGTTAGAAGAGAGTAGAGTTATATTAAGTGATGAATTAAAAGAGATAGAGATAAAATTAAAGTTAAGTGATGATGAATTAGTTAAATTTAAAGAGATAGAGAAGCTCAAATTAAAAGATATAGATAGTGCAAAAGAGTTGCTAATAAATCAGAAAAATATAGAAAAAACTTTAGGTATAAATAGCCAAGAGTTAGATAAAAAAGATGAAAATATAATAAAATTAATTCAAGATATAGATGCTGAGCATAGAGAAAAATCAAAACTAGAAGAGTCTTTTAAAGAGATAGAGGAGACATCATCAGGCGTTGAGAATCAAAAAAAGAGTTTAATAGAAACTTTAGCAAAATTAGAAGATGAAGTAAATCAAATAGACAATATCAAATTAATAAAAGAGAAAAATATCTTTGATAATAGACTAAAAGATATAGAGGAATTTATACAACTCCAAGGGGATAAATCTACTCAAGATAAAAAACTAGAAGATGCTAAACTAAAGGTAGAACCCCAATCCAAAGTAATAGATGCTAAAACTAAAAGAGTAGAAGAACTATCTAAAGATATAGAGCATTTAGAACGCTTAAAACTCTCTGCTTTATCTATACAAAATTATGAAGAGAGTAGAAAGAGTCTCAAAGATAATGAAGAGTGTCCTCTCTGTGGCTCTTGTAAACATCCATATCTTATAAATATGCCCAAATTTGATGATACTATCTCAACGGATTTAAATAACTCTAAAAGTAGTCTAAAAACTATAAAAGCAGAGTTGAAAAAAGATGAGGCTGAATTTCATAATATTAAGACATCTATAGAAGTGGCTATTGTTAAACTTCAAACTACAATAGATAATCTAGCAAAACTAAATATAAACAAAGATGAAAAATTTGAACAAATTGAGATAAAAATTAAAGAGTTAGATAAGAGTATAAAAAATAATACTCAAATAGAATCTACTTATAAAAAAGCAACAACAGAGTTGAAAAAGTTTGAAGTAAAAGAGCAAAAAACAAAAGATAAAAAAATAGAGTTAAAAAATAAAATAAAACTTTTAGAAAAAGATATTTCAAATAATACTAAACAAGCTAATTTATTAAGAGATGAAATCAAAACACTTCAAGAGAGTATCACAAAACTTCAGAGTAATTTTTTAGAGATAAAATCTAATATATCAAAACTTCTAAATGACAAAACCTTAGTGCAATTTAAAAAAGAGCTAGATGATGAAGCTACTAAGTTAAATAAAGTACAAGAGACTCTTGCAAAATTAGTTAATAAAACAAGTGAAAAAATAACTATCAATAGAACAACTATTGAAGGTTTCGCAGAAAATATAGTGGAGTTAAATCAAAAAATAAAGATAATAGAAGATGAAATAATTATTTTTCTAATAGAAAAAGGGTTCAAAGATAGAGAAGAGATATTGTCTATATATATCAAAGATGACGATAAAATTAAACAGCTTATAGATACAAAAGAAGCTATTAAAAATAGAAGTATTGAGATAGAAACTCTATTGAATTCTGTAAATGAGAGTTTAGGTAATGAACTTAAAAAAGATATAACCACAACTAAACCGATAGAAGAGTTGGTAATAAATGCAAAAGAGTTATCCGATAAAAGAGATGAGATAAATAAAAGAGCAATAGTAATTCAAGAGCAATTAAAACAAAATGAAACCATCAAAAAAGAACAAAAAAATATCTTAAAAGAGATAGATACTCAAAAAATAGTATTAGCTCCATGGGAGATGTTAAATAGACTTCTAGGTAGTGCTAAAGGTGATAAATATCAAAAATTTGTCCAAAACTTAACCTTGGGACATCTTTTGAATTTGGCAAATAGACATCTATCATATCTCTCAGATAGATATAAACTCATTAGAACAAATAGTGATAAACTAGATATATCAATTGTAGATGGATACTATATAGACAAACAAAGAGGTGTAAAAACACTTTCAGGTGGTGAGAGATTTTTGGTAAGTTTAGCATTAGCATTGGGACTTTCAGACCTCGTAAATGATAAGATAAAGGTAGATTCACTATTTTTAGATGAAGGTTTTGGTACACTTGATGAAAATAGTTTAAATATGGCTATAAATGCCCTAGAGAAACTTCATGCAAAAGGGAAACTCATAGGTGTTATTTCGCATGTAGCACTTCTAAAAGAGAGAATATCTGCTCAAATAGAGATAAAGAAAAAGAGTAATGGGAGTAGTGGTGTAACTATTATTTGCTAATAAATATTTGCAAAAGAGTATAAATCAAATATTGGATATAATATATTTTTAACTCTAATATAACTATAAGGATAAGAGTATTGAGCAAACAACTAGAAGATATTTTTGATTTTTCAGAGACAAGTGATGATTGTATTAAGTGTGGGAAGTGTATCCCTGTATGTACAATTCACCAAGTAAACCCTGATGAGACTACCTCTCCACGGGGTTTTATCGAGCTTTTGGGTGCTTATCAAAAAGGTCATTTAGAGCTAGATAAAAATGCCAAAGATATCTTTGAGAGCTGTTTTTTGTGTACCAACTGTGTTGATGTCTGTCCCAATTCACTACCAACTGATATGGTAATAGAAGAGGTGAGGGCTGATATAGCTGATAAATTTGGTATCTCTTGGTTTAAGAGAAGTTTCTTCTTTCTATTACGAAACCGTAAAATTATGGACTTTGTGATGAGTCTTGGATACGCGTTTAAGACTTGTGCATTGAGTGAAGATAGAGAGGGTAGGGGGCTTAGGGCTAGATTTTCTCTTCCACTTATCAAAAAGGGCAGACTCTTACCATCTATGGCAAAAAAGAGTTTTCTCAATAGCTACCCAGAAGAGATATTAACTCAAAATAGAGAACAAAAGCCTCAAAGAGTAGCCATATTTATCGGCTGTCTAGCCAACTATAACTACAAAAATATCGGTGATAGTTTAGTAGATATTTTATCTACTCTTAATATAGATATGTTTATCCCCAAAAAACAGTTGTGTTGCTCTGCTCCTGCATATTTTACAGGTGATATGAGCAGTGTAGAGTATATGACCAAAAAAAATATAGAGTATTTTGAGACTTTTATGGATGAGTGTGATGCGATGCTTATTCCAGAGGCTACATGTTCGGCGATAATGAAACATGATTGGGCAATATTTTTTGCTAATCACGATATGCCAGAGTGGGAAAGCAGAGCTAAAAAAATATCTCAAAAGATGTTTATGGCTACAGAGTGGCTTGATAATAGTACCAATCTACAAGAGCTTTTAGCAAAGAGTGGTAAGAAGTTTGATACAGTAGTAACATATCACGACCCATGCCACGCTAAAAAAGTGCAAGGAATATACAAAGAGCCTAGAAATCTACTCAAACAAAACTATCCAATGGTAGAGATGAGTGATTCTGATAGATGTTGTGGATTTGGTGGTGTGACGATGCAGACAGAGAAATTTCATCTTGCCGAACTAGCAGGAAAACCCAAAGCCTCAATGATAAAAGAGACCAAAGCACACTTCGTAAGTGCTGAGTGTTCGGCATGTCAAATACAACTAAGTGAAGCGATGAATGATGCCAAAGTAGAGACAATTTTTAAGAATCCTATTGAACTTATTGCAGATGCTCTCAAATAATCTCAATGAGTTTCTATCAAACAAACCCCTCTATTACAAAGAGATAGACCATAAGAGAGTCCACATAGCTTATGGCATACTCAAACCTCATATAAAAAGACCTCAAACAATACATATAGTAGGGACAAATGGTAAAGGCTCAACAGGACGGATAGTAGCCCACCTAGCACTCTCTAGTCAAATTAGTGTGGGTCATTTCTCTTCTCCTCATATCTCTAAATTTAATGAACGCATTTGGCTTAATGGTGCAGATGCAAGTGATGAAATTTTGGAAGAAGCTCATAAAAGATTATTTGATATTTTAGATAAACAGATGAGTGAAGCATTGAGCTATTTTGAATATACCACACTTCTCTCCCTTGTAGTATTTGAAGAGTGTGATTTGATAGTGCTTGAAGCTGGTTTAGGTGGAGAGTTTGATGCTACCAATGTCTGTGATAAAGAGTTATCTATCATTACTCCAATAGGTATAGACCATCAAGCATTTTTGGGAGATAGTATCACAGAGATAGCTTCTACCAAAATACGAAGTATCCAAAAAAAGATACTCTTAGCTCCACAAATATACAGAGAAGTAGAAGAAGTTGCAGAGAAAATAGTGAATGAAAAAAATGCAAAATTATATACCTCTCAATCTATTCATAAAGATAGACTCAAAGAGATAGCCACAAAAAAAGGTTGGGCAGAGTTTTTAATCACTAACGCACAAGTAGCTACCACTGCTTTGGATATTTTAAATATAAATTATGATATAGAGAGTATCAATAGTTTAGAACTTTTTGGTAGATTTTATCTTTTAAGAGATAAAATTCGTATAGATGTAGGACACAATCCTTTAGCATCACAAGAGATAGTCAAAGCATTGAATAAAAAAGTAGTTTTAATTTATAATTCACTAGATGATAAAGATTATCAAGAGGTATTGAGAATCCTCAAACCTAAAATAAAACGAGTAGAGATTATTAAAATAGAGTCACAAAGAGCCACTACACTAGATGAGATAGAAAAAGCCCTCAAAAGTTTGGATATAGAGTATAGCTATTTTGATAATCAGATAAACTCAAAAGAAGATTATTTAGTCTTTGGTTCATTTTATGTGGTGGAGGAGTTTTTGGATAAAATATTAGATAATAAGGCTGTAGCAGTAGAGTAAAAATACTCTACCCTTAAACTACTTTTTGATAGGTGTCACATACATATTGATATATCTTCCCTCTTGAGATGCTCTGCTCTCTAGGATTCCTACATCTTCTAACATTGGCCATACACGGTTGAGAACATCTATTCCCCACTCTGGGTTTGCCATTTCACGACCTCTTAGAAATACTCTTAGCTTGACATGTTTACCTTTTTCTAAGAACTCTCTGGCGTGTTTTACTTTGTAATTTATATCATTTTCAGCTATCTTACAAGAGAATTTTACCTCTTTTACATCAATGATTTTTTGATTTTTTCTAGCCTCTTTTTTCTTTTTTTCAAGCTCATATTTATGCTTACCATAATCCATGATTTTGGCAACAGGAGGTTTGGCATCAGGAGACATAAGGACTAAATCTAATCCTCTATCTTCAGCTATTTTCATAGCTTCATCTCTGGAGATAATTCCAAACTGCTCACCGTCATTGCCTAGAACTCTAAGCTCATTTATTCTGATAGCATCATTCATGATGGTATCATCAGCCTTTTTTCTACCTCTGTTGTTTCTATCATTTTGTCTGCTCAAATTTTTCCTTCTTGAAGTTGTTTTATTAATTTTACCATAAATTCATCTTGTGTAAGATTATATCTCTCTTTGGCTCTTCTATCTCTTATGGCGACGCTTCTATTTGCTACCTCTTCATCACCTATTATCACTACAAATGGTACTCTCTGCTTCTCTGCATTTCTTACTCGTTTGTTGAGTGAATCATTTTTATCATACACATCGGCATCTATATCTTCTATAAGTAGTGCTTGTTTGAGAGCATTTGCATACTCTACATGAGACTCACTAATAGGGATAAATATCACCTGCACAGGGGCTAGGAAAAATGGAAACTCTCCTGCATAATGCTCTATAAGAATAGCGATAAATCTCTCAAATGAACCTAAAATAGCACGGTGAATCATCACGGGATGCTGTTTTTCGTTATTCTCATCTATATAATTGGCATCAAATCGTGTAGGCAAGTTGAAATCAACTTGAACTGTACCACATTGCCATTTTCTACCAAGAGCATCTGTGATTTTAATATCTATCTTTGGTCCATAAAATGCACCACCACCCTCATCTATCGTAAATGGCAGGTTATTCTCAGTGAGTGCATCTTTTATTCCTTGTGTAGCAAGTTCCCACACAGCATCATCACCTATAGCTTTATCAGGTTTTGTAGCCACTTCCATAGTATAATCAAAATCAAATAGCTTCATCACAGAATCTACAAATT
This sequence comes from Sulfurovum sp., assembly GCA_045267865.1. GTDB lineage: Bacteria > Campylobacterota > Campylobacteria > Campylobacterales > Sulfurovaceae > Sulfurovum. The sequence goes on from JASFZJ010000025.1 coordinate 11,014, forward strand.
CAACTACTTCTAGTATCACAGATTTAATCTGTGCAGGAGTACAGAATATATGTGCATCATCTTGTGCAAACTCTCTTACTCTAAGTAGTCCATGAAGCACTCCTGATTTTTCGTGTCTGTGGACTGTACCATACTCATAATATCTCAATGGTAAATCTCTATACGACTTTCCAGATGCTTTGAATATCTGAATATGACCTATACAGTTCATAGGTTTAAGTCCATACTCATGACCATCAATCTGCGTAAGGTACATATTTTCACCATAACACGCAAAGTGTCCTGATGTATGCCACATTTGAGATTTAAGTAATTCTGGACCTCGTACAGGCTCATAACCTCTCATTCTGTGAGATTTATGCAATATAGCCTCTAGCTTATTTCGTAATCTTGCACCTTTTGGCAACCAAAATGGCAATCCTGCTCCTGCTTCTTCACTAAACATAAAGAGTTCCATCTCGTTACCGATTTTTCTATGGTCTCTCTTTTTTGCCTCTTCTAGCATAGCTAAATGTGTTTTAAGTGCCTCTTTGGTAGCAAATGCTATACCATATATCCGTGTAATCATCTCCTCTTTTTCATCACCACCAAGATAAGCACCTGCTACACGAGTAAGCTTGAAATTATGCAAAAAACGCAAAGCAGGAACATGAGGACCTCTACATAAATCTTCAAACTCACCTTGTTTATAGATAGAGAGAGTATCATCTTCTATTCTTGACATTACTCTTAATTTCAAATCATCATCTGCAAATTTAGTGAGTGCTTCTTCTTTGGTTATCTCATATTTTTCTATCTTATACTTTTTCTTGATGAGTTCTTTCATCTTTTTTTCGATTTTTTTCAAATCATCTTCACCGATTTTCTCATCTACTCTAAAGTCATAATAAAACCCCTCTTCTACTACAGGACCTACGAAAAATTGTGAATTTGGATACAGCTTTGTAATAGCTTGAGCCATCAGATGTGCTGTGGAGTGACGGATTATCTCTAGTGATTCTTTAGAGTTATCATACTCTATTGGTGTTGTATTAGAGTTTTCAGTGATACTTTGTGTATCTATTATATTCCCTTGGTCATCTAAATAACCTATAAGATTTTCGCTCAAATTTTGCCTTTCATTAATTGGTCTATCTTTTATTAAATGTTATTATTATAACTAAAAGTTGGCTATATTAGTCTGAAAGGCTAAACAAACTCGTTTTGTATGGTAAATTATTTGATAAACGGTTAAGATAATGAGTGATTTGGTAATGCACCTATTCCGTTGATATAATTTATACTTATAATAAAAGTCCAAAATCCAAGACATTAATCAATAGTCCAATAACAATATCGTGCATC
>JASFZJ010000026.1:0-27086 GCA_045267865.1 Sulfurovum sp.
ATAGGTAACGTTACCTATATACACCTTATAGCAACTTGTGTATAAATCTCAGTTGTTTTACTACAACCGTGTATAACAAACAAATAGATAACACAATTATATTTTCTCTACTAATATAGTATATTTTTGTTACACAGTTAATGCTACAATCATTAATTTCCTCCTCAATTTTATATTTTAAGAACTTAAATCGATCGAGAAAATGCTTGTCCTGCCGAACGAAATGATTTTGCATTGTATTCTAAAATACCCTCTTTTTCTTCTACTCCCACTATTTTATAGCCTAATTCTTTGACTAAAGTATCTATAATAATCTTAAAAGTTTTCCCTTTATCATGACGAAAAAGTCCTTCAACATTTTCTAATAAAAATGCTTTTGGTTGGGTGCGTTTAAGTATATCAGCCACATCAAAAAATAGTGTCCCTCTTGTGGTATCCTTGAAGCCTTGTTTCGCTCCTGCGATAGAAAAAGATTGACAAGGAAAACCTGCAAGTAAAACATCATAGTTTGTAGTTTCTACTTTCTCTTTGAACGCTTCACTTGTCACATCATTTAAAGGATTTTCGCCATAAAGATGTTCGTAAGTGATACAGGCATATTTATCAATTTCAGCAGAGAGTACATTTGTATAAGTGTTTGTAAGTTCAAAGCCTTTTCTCACTCCACCAATCCCACAAAAAAGGTCTATCATTTTATAATTTTTAATCATTTTTTTCCTATTATATTTTGAATATCAAAATCACCCTATCAATCAACTCCATAGGATTATTAAGACTCTTAATCTTCACTTCTTTATCATAATTGGGCATAGAGTTGCCACCGACGAAGTAGTCTCTAGTGGTCTCTACCTTGGCTCTACTAAATATTATAGATAAGATGATAAGTATCCAAAAATATCCACAAAATACAACCCAGTCTAGTGCACCAAATGCAGAGTTCAAAACAGCTACCTTATGGGTTTCCTATTTAATTTTTTATATAGTTATTTTAGCATAATTTGGATTAGGATAGTGTTTTGTTTTATCATTTAGGAAACTATATTATGGTAGAATAAAAAAAATTATAAAGAGGATTACTTAAATGGAATATGAAGTACCAACAAAAACAAGTAAAAATTTAAAGAATTTTTATTTAGACCCAAATAATTATAGATTTGTTGATAATAAAGATTATAAAAAAATTAATGATGAAGAGGTTCTTGATGTAAAAATACAACAGAGAACACGAAATTTTATATCAGGAAAAAATAGAGAAGGAGTTAGAGATTTACTTGATAGTTTTAAGGCTAATGGATTTTTGGAAGTTGATGTAATTCAACTCAAAGATTTGGGTGATAATAACTATTTGGTACTTGAGGGTAATAGACGAGTTACTGCTCTTAAAGTTTTACAAGAAGAGTATGATGCAGGATTGGATATAGGAAAATTAAATCCTAGTATTTTTAAAAGTGTACCATCATTTATTCATAATAATGAAGATGATGCTACTCACCGAATCATTATGGGGCTAAAACATATTAGTGGTAATAAAAAATGGCCTGCTATTAATCAAGCACAGCTAATTTATGATTATCTAGCCCCTCATTGGAAAGATGGTACTTATGGAGAAGAAGAAGTAAAACTTTGTGAATCTTTGGGCATTACAAAAGTAAAATTAAGGACTTCTCAACGAGCGTATCATCTAATTTTACAATATAAAGATAGTGATTATGGAGACCAATTTAAAAGTGATATGTATTATACTTTTTCTGAAATTACAAAAAGACCCAGTATTAAAAAGTGGATAGAATGGGATAATAACTCTTATTGTGCAAAAAATGAAGAAAATATTTTAAGGCTTTTCTCTTGGTTATCAATTCGTGTAGAGAACAATGAAGTAGAAGATGAAGAGATAGATGACTCTACAAAACGAGAAGCTATTATTACTAAATATCGTGAAATTCAAGAATTAGCAAAGTTTATTGATAATGAAGAGGCTTTGGAGGTGATGGAAGAAGAAAATGATGTAATAAAAGGTTCAATAGCTAGTGGAAGTAAAGAACAAGAGAGTTATGAAAAGAGTATCAAAGGGCTAGATAATAGTATAGCTAATTTAAATAGATTAAAGGATTTATTATCTCTTGAAGATAAGGAAAAACTTAAAAATATTAATCAAACTTTTAAAAAACTTTTACCAAAAAAATCTTCTCTTGATATAGAAAATGAAAATGTATCTGTATGTTTTTCAAAGGGTAAAATACAACATTTTGACTCGTTGTTTATAGAACAGTATAAAATTTTTAAAGATTTTAAAATAGATAAATTAAATCGTATTAATATATTCGCAGGGTTTAATAATACAGGGAAAACTACCCTTTTAGAAGCAATTTATCTTCTGACTAAGCAAAATAATATAGAAGCTTATTTCAAATATGTAAGATTAAAAAATAAATTACCTCAATTAAATATAGATTATATGAAAGAGTATTTTAAAAAAGATATTAAAATATCAGGAAAGTTCAATGAAATAGATACAAGTATTCATATAAAAAGATTCTTTGCATCTGATATAGATAAAAAAGATGATTATAGTGCATCTTATGAAGCTATATCTATGATAGATGGAGATGAAATTAATAATACTATTCATACTTTTGAGGTAAATTCATTAATTAGATATGTAGATAGAGTAGAGTTATTATGTAATAGTATATTTAAAAGTCCTTATTTTTATAATAAAAATGAAATGGTAGAGACATACAGTAAAAGCTTGAAATCTGGAGAAATTGATGAGATTATCACTTTTCTTCAAAAATATATAGATAGCAATATTATGGGGATTTCTCATGATGGTATTGATACTTTTATTGTAAATCATAAAATTCCTACTAATAGTCCAGAACTCACAAGCTATGGAGAGGGATTACAACGAATATTTGAGATAGCATTATCTTTTGCTAATTGTAGAAATGGAGTGCTTTTAATTGATGAACTTGAAACGGCTATACATTATTCACTATTAGTTGATTTCACAAAATTTATTCAAGAGTTGGCAGTTAAGTTTAATGTTCAAGTTTTTATTACTTCTCATTCAAAAGAGTGTATTGATGCTTTTGTAAATAATGGAGTTCATAATGAAGATATATCAGCTTATTTTTTAAAAAATAAAGATAATCAAATTACTACAAAATATGTAGGAGGCGATAGACTAAAATATCTTGTTGAAAATATTAGTCTTGATATACGAGGTGATAAAAATGAATAATATTACTATTGTGTTTTGTGAAGGAATGCATGATATAAACTTCTTATCAAAAATATTATATGCGTATGGTTATAAAGATTATAAAAAAAAGCTAAAAACGTTTAAAGAACCATTGGGAAAGCAATATTTAAATATTTTATCTGATGAGAAAGATTTAAAAGCTAAAACAATTGGTTTTAATTCTATGTATAAAATTCCTGCTGTTGCTCTTTTTAAAGAAGATGAGGAATTAGTATTATTTCATAATATGGGTGGAGATGGAAGAGTAACTGAACGAAAAAAAGTTTTAAATATGTATAAAGAACTTCAATCAGAAGATGATTTTACCTCTAGCTATAATTTAAATTTTAAATTTTTATACTTTTTTGATGCAGATACTAGTCCTTTAGAAGATAGAATAAATAAGTTAAATGAAGAATTAAATTTAAGTGAAAATTTAAAACATATAGAAATTTTAGATATTGATTCGTATCAATGGGGATGTTATATTTTTCATAAAGATAAAGATGGTGGTTATTTAGAAGATATATTATTGGCATTGATGAAACCTGCAAATGAAGAGGTTTTTGAAAGTGCTGAAAAGTTTATTTCTTTAAATAGATTAACTCCTATTAAAAGAGAAAGTGAGTATGATCCTTTCAATGATGAGTATAAAAATAAGTGTAAATTTAAAGATAAGAAATCACTTATTTCTGTTGCAGGTCAATTACAATTTTCAGGTATGGCAAATGCTGTCATTATCGCAAAAAGTGATTATATTAAAAGAGATGATATTTTAAATAGTGATGTCTGTAATGATATTATGAAGTTATTTATAAAATGAGGTAAACAAGGTTAATTCAAGAGGGTGGATTTTATTTATCTAAAGTCCTCTTTATCAAACTTTTCTACCCAATAACGCAAATACTAAATCCCATCTCCCTACCTCTTCGGAGGAGTTTTAAGCTTCAAGTGTTTAACTCCTCTTCGTATATCTCTCATAAACTTAGCCCCTGGGTCTGATTTACGAGTTCTGTATCCTTTGTCTAGTTCTAGCCATAGAGAAGTTCGCTCCATCTGTCTGTATTCGTGGTGACCTACTAAATATTCTATAGATGGATATTTGGCTTTGAGGTATTTTACCAATTTGATATTGGCTCTTCTTTGGGCTTTGGTGAGGTCATCTTTTTTGTTTCCTCTGCCTCCTACATTTTCTACTCCAATACTAGAGTAGTTGAGTCCTATCACATGTCTAGCCATCCAGTTCTCTGGCATTAGGCGATATATCTTGCCATTTCGTGCAACTAAAAAGTGAGCAGAGACATTGAGCTTAGAGGCTTTGGCTATATCTTTTCTATCTGATAGTAGATACTCAGGATTGAGCCTAGCAAAAGACTTCTTGAAACTCATCTCAGCTGTCCAGTGTAGGAGTATAATTTTGGGAGTGATTTTAATATTACGCACTCTCTTGCCATAATGAGTTTTAATATACTCTTTGGTCATAGATATTCTATCTTTACCAAATTTTATCGGTTTATCTATGATTTTGAGACTGTTTGCATTGAGTGTTAGGGATAGAGCAACTATTAGTAGAAGTTTATTCATTATTGGTTTCCTGTTTGATTTTTATGTGGTTATTTTAGCGTAATTTGGATTAGAGTAGTAAAACAAGGTAGCAAATAGTATAATTGCAAAAAAATATAGGGAGGTATTATCGTGAGTAAAAATAGACTCAAAGAGTATCTGTACAAAACTCCTATAGATGAACTTCACCCATCGCAAATAGCTAATATCCTTAAAGATTTAAGTGATAAAAACTTTGCTAAATGTGTGAAGTTTATCCCTACAGAGCTTATCGCTAAGGTATCTTTGGAACTTCCTGATAGATATTTTGAAGATGTTATTGAATCTTTTTCTAATCAAGATATTGCACTCTCTCTTGCTCAATTGGAGAGTGATGACCAGACGGACTTTATCCAAGAGCTTGAAGAGATAGATAGCTCTATGGCAAAGAGTGTCTTTAACTACCTACACGAAGATGACCAAGCAGATATTTTAAAACTCAAAAAATATAAAGAAGATGATGCTGGTGCATATATGCAGGTTGAAGTATATACAGCCAAACTTTACGAGAGCGTAAACTCTGTAATTAAAGAGTTTGTTAAGTTACGCAAAAGAGATGAGCTTGAAAATGTAAACTACCTATTTGTCACAGATAAAAATAATATTTTGCGTTATGGCATTGGGCTTGATAGCTTATTGATATTTAATTTTAATACTACCCTTGAAGAGAATATTGACGCAAATCCTGAAAAATATAGACCTATTGTTGCTTATGATTATGATAATATTAATGTGGTTGTTCAGAAGTTTCAAGAGTATGATTTGTCTTCTATGCCTGTAGTAAATAGTAACGGTGTATTGATAGGACGGATTACTTCTGATGATATATATGATATTATCAATGAATTAGCTACAGACCAGATGTATAATCTAGCAGGGGTTGATGATAATGCAGAGGAAGATGATGATTTGCTTCGTGCAGGGAAAACTCGTGCTTTGTGGCTAGGTCTTAATCTTCTTACGGCTATTGGTGCTTCACTTGTTATCGGACTTTTTGAGGAGACTCTTCAAAGTATTGTAGCATTGGCTATTTTGATGCCAATAGTTGCCTCTATGGGAGGGAATGCAGGGACGCAGAGCCTTACTGTTGTTGTTCGTCAATTAGCTCTAGGTGATATTGCCAAAAATGATGCTTTTAGGACAATTAAAAAAGAGGTTGTTTTATCACTTGTAAATGGACTACTTTTTGCTATAATTATGGGTATAATAGCGTCATTGTGGTTTGATAAGTGGATGTTGGGTGTAGTTATCGCATTATCTATGGTTACCAACCTCTTTATGGCAGGTTTTTTTGGCTCAATTGTACCACTTCTACTCAAAAGAGTAGGAGTTGATCCTGCTATTGGGAGTACGGTGATACTTACTACTATTACAGATGTTGTAGGCTTCTTCTCGTTTTTAGGTCTTGCAACAATAATATTAATTTAAAGGTTATAAAAAATAAATGGATTTATTAATTCTATACTTCTCATTGGCTGTTGTCATATCGTTTGTCTGTTCTATATTGGAGGCAGTGTTACTTTCTGTCAATATGGGCTATATATCTGTTCTTGAAAAAGAGCAACCAAAAGCAGGAGTGCTTCTAAAATCTCATAAAATGAAAATCAATAAGTCTTTGGCATCTATCTTGATACTAAATACTATTGCCAATACTCTAGGAGCAGCAGCCGTTGGAGCTCAAGCAGAGAGTCTTTATGGTGCTGGAGCTGTCTTTTATGTCTCTATAGTGCTTACATTTGCGATACTTTTTTTATCTGAAATCATACCAAAGACTATTGGTGCTGTCTATTGGAAATCATTAGCACCTTTCTCAGCGTATGTTATTCAATTTTTTATAGTTATTACATATCCTATTATTTTGATGACACTTTTCGTAACAAATCGTATTAGCAAAGGTAATGATAGTATGAGTCTAAGTAAAGAGGAGCTTATCCAAACGACACTACATAGTGAAGACGAGGGCGTTCTCAAAGAGCAAGAGTCTGATGTTATAGAGAATATTTTACTCTTGGATACTATTAAGATATCTGAAATTCTTACACCTCGTACAGTAGTTTTTGCACTTGATGGAAGTAGGACAATAGAGGATATTATCCTCAATGAACCAGCAATATTCAAATTTTCTCGTATCCCTATATATGATGATAACTTAGAAAATATCACAGGTGTTGTGATGACCAAAAAGATTTTTAAACAAGGTCTAAAAGATAATCAAGTTCCACTAAATAGTATTCAAAAAGATATATTTACTATTTCAGAAAATCTGCCAGTATCAAAGGCATTAGCACTTTTTATTAAGAAAAAAGAGCATATGTTTTTGGTGCTTGATGGATATGACCAAATGGAGGGTATCGTGACACTTGAAGATTGTGTGGAGACGGTATTAGGCGTTGAGATAGTAGATGAGAGTGATAGTGATGTAGATATGCGAGAGGTAGCTAAACATAAAATGAGAATGAAACGACGACAGGATAGTGGAAAATGAGATTAGACTCTTTTTCACTATCAAGTGATATTATAAAAGCACTTATAGATAAAGGCTACACAGAAGCGACTGATATACAAAAGGCTCTCATTCCAGAGATACTAAATGGTCACGATGTTATGGCAGGGGCGAGGACAGGAACTGGTAAAACAGCAGGATTTGTACTTCCAATCCTCCATAATTTAGCCAAAAAATATAAATCAAACCGACACTATACCAAAGCGATAATCATAGTCCCTACACGAGAGTTAGCCAATCAAGTCCATAAAAGTGTGCAAGATTATGGTAAATATCTTCCCCTAAAGAGTATGGTACTCTATGGTGGAGCAAACCTTACCTCACAAGCAAATAAAATCAAAAATGGTATAGATATAATCGTGGCTACAAGTGGCAGACTACTTGAACATATCAACCGTAAAAATATAGATGTAGCGAGTGTAGAGTATTTAGTATTAGATGAAGCAGATACGATATTAGATATGGGATTTGTCCACGAGGTGAGTAATATTATATCTCATCTTCCAGTTAAGAGACAAACTATACTCACATCAGCCACACTCTCAGGAAGCCTCAAAAGATTATCACATCAAATACTCAAAAAGCCTAAACTTATAGAAGTAGATAGTATGGGAAGTTTAGCTTCAACAGTTACTCAAATAGTATATCCTGTAGAATTAGAGAAAAAAGATGAACTTCTATCATATCTAATAGGCTCACGAAACTACAAACAAGTCCTTGTATTTGTACGCAAAAAAGAGGTAGCTGACGAAGTAACAAAAGAGCTAAACCTCTCAGGACTCAAAACAGCCACAATCCACGGAGGCAGAAGCGTAGGAGAACGAACTCGTGCATTAGAGGGTTTCAAAAATGGAACAAATAGGATATTGGTAGCCACAGATATAGCTGCAAGAGGGCTAGATATTCCACTCCTAGAAGTTGTGATAAACTATGATATTCCACACATCATAGGAGACTTCATACACAGAATAGGACGAACAGGAAGAGCAGGAGCAAAAGGATTGGCTATAACACTTATTGCACCTACCGAGATGGTAGCACTAAGAGATGTAGAGAAACTTATAAAGAAACAACTCCCAAAAGAGAGATTAGAGGGATACGCACCCAAAGTAATAGTGACTCAAAAAGGTGCAAGAAAAAATAAAAATGAACACAAAAATACAGATGGAGCATTTGGCAAAAAAGTAGCCAAAAAAGCTACAGTACCAAAAAGTAAGAAACGAAAGACTACTAAGAGAGATGGGTATAGGTATTAATATAAAGGGTGGCAGATAGTCTAAACTATCTCCACTCCAAACTCTCTATATCAAGCTTAGTATTAGAAAAAGGTTCTAGTATTGTATCTATCTGACTAAGTCTATAGTGAAGAGGAAACCCTATCTTAGAATTCTTCGCTGTAGTCTCCAATATATAATATTTCCTCCCACCTATCCACAATCCTTTTTTGTACGAAATCCTATCATCATAAAGAGGTACAATTATAAATATATGATGAGGTACTAAGACAAAATAACTCTCAATACCAAGTGCGTGAAGCAAAGATATAAGAAGATTACTCTTATCATCACAATCACCAAAGTTCTGCTCTATCGTCTGCTTAGGTAGAGACCTCTGAAATGTCTCAGTCTGATAAGTAATATCTGTAACAAAATTTAATAGAAGTTGAATTTGATAGAGCTTATCAGTAGTATCTTTAGTCAAAAACAATGCCCTTTGTTTAATCTCTGGTGAAGTGGTGATATAAGATGTATATATCCCATCATCAGTACCAACCTGCGTCCTTTGGGCAATATCTATAGACTCTATTGTTGCATATATCAAAAGGAAGAATGAGATTGTTATGATGAAAATAGAGAGACCTTTCATATTTTATACTCTTCTTTAACCTGTAATATAAATTCGTAAAGCATTACTAATTTTGTATTGAGGATATGCTTTAATTATAACTTTTTTAAAAAAATCAAAATGTTTACCATAAGTTTCCATACTTATCTTACCTTCCATAGAAATCATTATTGTCTCATAATTAATCGCTACTTTTTTACGAAATTTACCATAAATATAATCATTATAGCCATATTCATCATATTGAAATGTCTCTTTTGAGTTCTCTTTAGCAAGTGTAATTATCTTATCTGCACTAAGATTTTCTAATCTTGTAAGCGTATCATTATAATCTTCTACATTACTATAAAGTTGAGGATAAATTTCTTCCAAAAATGGTTTTAATTGCTCTTCTAATATATTATCTTTTAATCTAAAAATATATGTCTCATCCTCTTCGATAAGATTATAAATATCAAAAGAAAAATCAAAGTTTGCCTCTAATTTATCTTTAATATTCTCTATATCTAGCTCCATATTTTCAATATCTGATTTACGAAAATATATCTTTGCAACAATTCCAATTCCCATATATGTACCCATAATTTTTCCTTTATTTTTAAATATTATATCTTTTTATGCATATTAAAATAATTGATAATCACCTCTTTATTATCTCTATAAACACTCTAAAATATCGCTTTTATATACACTATTGTAGCATAATTATAAATACTTATTTAATTATTTCATTTGATAGTGTAAGTATTAATGTTATAATATTTTTTATAAAAATATATTTAAAGATGAGATTATGAAAAACTTTGCAACAATATACAGAGATACGACCAAAGAGAAAAAGTATGATAAAATTCTCTCTTTTGTACAATCAAATCAAAATGACTAGTCGAAGGACGAGGTAGAAATCTTTATAAAAAAGCATCAGAGTTACTAACACTTATGCAAGATAGTCCTACCAAAAAAGAAGAGTTAAAACTATTTGTGAGCAGATTATACAATCATAAGCCAAATCTACCTGCTCTTAAAGATGAACTAAAAAGAGCTGGATTGGTGATAAAATAAATTAATAAAAAGAGGAATTATGCAAGATATAGAACTATATAGAGATACAAAACGAAATGAAAAATGTCCTTGTGATAGTGGTAAGATTTTCAAAATATGCTGTATGAAAGAGTATAGAGAGGCGAAAAAGAGAGGTGATGGTGAGATTTCTGCAAAGTTCTCTACATTCTCTCCATTCAAACCTCTAAGTTATAGTGAAGCTGAGTTATTTATGAACTATTATGACCAAATACTTCTTTTTAGTTACACATATCGTACAGATTCAAAAACTATTGTAGCAGATGACATGATGGAATTTCTTACGAATGAGCGAAAATACTTCTATGAAGATAAAGAGAATATTTTAGAAGAGTTTATCACCATGTATCCTCCAGAGGAAGAGGAGATAGAGATTATAGAGGCTATCAAAGAGAGCCGATATGAAATCTTTATACTTATGGAGTATGGCACTAATACAGCAGTCATAACTGATACTAACAATAATACCTATAGCGTTCAAGCACTCAGTACGCCATTTGATAAGATGTTTACAAAGAAGCCTATAATAATGCAAACGGTCTTAATATCGTATAAAGATAGATATATTATGGATGGTAAATATGGAATTGTCCAAGATAAGTTTAACAAAGCTTTCCAAAAGGATATAGATAAGATACCCTCATTAGGTTATGAGGTAAGTTTTCAAAAAAAGAAGACTATTAGCACTTTTCTTGTAAGTCTCAATCTTACAGTTTTCTGTGATGCACTTCACTTTGAAGAGATGGAAAATATACTACAGCATAATATTCCTGCTGACTTTACACAGAAGATGGTAGATATGTTTGATGATACTCCATTTGAGCGAGTCTCATTCGCCTCATCTTTTATACGCACTATGGATTATCTTAGTGAGACAAATGATGATAAGATGAAACAAACTATATTGATAAACGGTCTCTCTGTCTCAAACTATGAGATAAATGGTGATACTTCTGTTATCCCTTATGAAATTTTGGAGATGTATTATAAACAAAAAAGCCTAGATAAGAGTATAAGTAAAGGTGTCTATCAAAATGTACAAAATGCCAAAATGGCAGTACGGCATGGGGAAAAAAATATACTTCAAGCCTCTTCATTTTATAGTATGGTGGGAGTATTTTATATACAAAATGACAATATAGATAAGTTTGAATTTTTAAAATATCTTGATACTTTTGAGACAAGGAAAGTATTTACAAAAGAGATAGAACAACTTTTTGAGACGATAAATAAAACTATTGATTTTGAGATAACACCTATATATTTAGATTTTTCTGTAACTTTAGATAGTGTCATTGATAAGATAGATGAGTTTAGAGACTTTATGGGTGGACTTTTTGTAAAATCAAACTGGAAGAAGATGCGAGATTATTCACTCTACAAAGGTCTGCGTCCTAAGAGATTTGGATTGTTTTAGGCTTATTCTCTGAGAGAAAGCAAGAGAGAAATCAATAAGAATAGAGTTTTTCAACACAATATAACTATGTTAAAGCTTCATTTTTTAAAGTATAGTAGATGAAGAAGTACCAATAGACCCAACTTTAGGATGATTAATGATATCAAAAAATATTCAAAATTCAGGTTTCTCACTTGCCAAACGACAAGAGTTGGTAGGAGATGATTTTTATGATATTCGTACTATTGGTAATCTCACGGTTGCTGTAGTTTGCGATGGTGTTGGAAGTGCATCTGAGGGTGCTGAAGCCTCAAAACGAACTACTAACTTTCTTATGAATAACTTCAAAATCAGACCCAAAAGTTGGACTATAGAGAAGTGTATTCACTCTTTTATCAAGTCAATCAACTCTATACTCTATACAGAATCACAAATTAATTATGAAGCATCTGAGCTTGTAACTACTCTAACTATTGTTGTGATAGAGGGAGATAGGATATATGGAGCGAATGTAGGAGATAGTCGTATATATTTGCATAGAGATAAAGAGCTAACTCAACTCTCACAAGACCATACAATGGATGAGAAGGGGTATGAAAATGTCCTTACCAAAGCCATAGGGATAGAGGAGAGTGTAGAGCCATTTTATTTTGAGAATAATATCCAAAAAATGGATAAGATATTACTCTGTAGTGATGGGTTATATACTCTTTTATCTGATGAAGAGTTATCATTGGGTATGAATGTTGGTGCTAGTTTTTTGGTCAAAAAAGCCAATAAACAAATGGATGGAAATCTCCCTGATGATACCACGGCTGTAGTCTTAGATATTCTTCGTGCAGATGAACTCACTATTCTCAAACAGCAAAAACTTACTATTCCTGAGATATTAGAAGAGGGTCAAGATATAGATGGCTATATCCTTCAAAAGTCTCTTATCCAAAACGATAGAACTTGGCTCTGTAGCAAAAAAACTAAACAATATGTACTAAAGTTTGCACCTATTGAGGCGATAGATGATGAGAGTATATTAGACCTATTTATAAAAGAAGCACTTAATGCCAAGAGAATAAAAAATAGACTATTCCCTAGGGCTGTAATACCCAAAAATAGAACACATAGATATTATGTTATGTCTCTTGTGCAAGGTGAAGATTTGGGTAAATATATCGTAGATAAACCACTAAGTGTAGAAGATACGACAGAGGTAGCCAAAATGCTTCTTGATATGTCTCAATCCATACTCAAACACGACTTAGTCCACGGTGATATAAAACCTGAAAATATCATTATAAATAGAGAGAGAAAGTTTAAAATGATAGATTTTGGCTCTATGGTAGAGATATTTTCAAGCAACTCCAAAGCAGGAACTCCAAGCTATTTAGCCCCTGAGAGATTTAACAATGAAGCGATAAGTGAGAGCAGTGAGATATTTGCAATTGGAGTGACACTCTATTACTCTTTGACACACAAATACCCTTATGGAGAGATAGAACCATTTCAAAATCCAACATTTAAAGAGCCAATTAAACCGAGCAAATATAATAAACATATTCCTGATTGGCTTGATAGTGTAATATTAAGAGCTATATCTATAGATAAAAATCTACGATATTCACACTACTCACACTTTAAGTATGAGCTTACAAATCCTGAAAAAGTAAAACCATTTTTCTCAAAAAACAGCTCTTTCATAGAGCGTTCACCACTTATCTTTTATAAAAATGCTTTTAGGGTTATGTTGGTTATTAATTTTATTTTGGGAGTATTGCTTTGGAGTTGATTAGACTGGGTGTCTGCTAATACCTATACATAATCTAAACTTCTCATAATCATTATATAAGCTTATATTGTGTAGAATGCATACAAACTCATAGTGAAATATTATTATTTTTATGTATAATATATCCTATTAATAAATGGAGAGTATCTTAATGAAAAAATATCTAATTTTACTTCTAGCCTTGCCTCTATGTGCTAGTTTGACTAATCTTAATCTCAAAAGAGCTATCACTATCTTGGAGAGAGATAACTTGGAGCTTAAGATTTCTAGGTTTAATGAACAGATGAAAGCTTATGAAGCCGTCGCTGCTAAAGGGAATAACTACGGTAAGCTTGATTTATCTATCTCAGCTATGCGTTCAAATGATGCTGGAAATGTCTTTGGTTTTAAACTTCAAAGTAGAGAAGCTACTTTTGGTGACTTTGGGTTTAATGAATTTATCTCAGGTATGGATACAATAACTCCAACTAGTCCTACTTATGATGGAGGAACAAGTTTACTTGCAACAGCACCTTATGATTTAAACTTCCCCTCTACTAGAAATCATTTCCAAACAAAGCTCTCTTATATGTTACCAATCTACACAGGTGGTAAACTTACTGAGTATGGACGAATTACGGATGCTTTGTATAATATGAGTAAATGGGATACAGCAAAGATTAGAAATGAGAAGATATTTCAGACAAAAAAAGCATTTTATGATATATCTTTGGTGGAGAACTATATATATAACCTCTCTAAAATTATTAAAAATATTTCAAAACTAGAGAGTATAGTTAGGAGTATGGGTAAAGAGGGATATGCACAAAATATAGATTTACTTGAAGTCCAAGCTCATAAATCAGAAGCTCAAAGTATGTATAATCAAGCCCGACTTAACAAAAATCTAGCATATCAATTTTTATCATTTTTGCTTAATCAAAAAGTAAAATCTATCAAAAAGGTGAGCGATATGGCACCTCTACCTTTTATCGACCATAGCGATATAGCAAGAGATAACATAGATATTCAAAAAGCTCTTTTGGCACTTAAAATTACACAAATGGCTATCAATGTAGAGAAGTCTAACTATCTCCCAACTGTTGGGGCTTTTGGAGAGTATAGTAGTGCTGATGATATGCTTTGGAATGACTTTACCAAAAAAGACTCCTTTACTGTGGGTATTCAACTTAGTTGGAATATTTTTAATGGTGGAATAGATAGAGCTAACTTAGAAAAAGCCAAAGTAAGCCATCTCAAGATGCAAGACCAAGTGCTACTCGCAAAATCTGGTATCAATCTTCAAGTAAAGAAATTTGAAACGGTGATTTTGAGTAAAAATTCAGATATAAAGAGTTATAAAAAACAGTTCTATTTTGCCAAAAAGGTTTATGAGAATTATCAATCTCGTTATAAAGAGGGTATGGTGTCAATTTCGGATGTTTTAATCAAGCAATCGAAACAACTAGAGGTACTGCTCAAACTTTTGACAGCTAAAAATGATAGAAATACCAAGATATTTGAACTAAATAGTATCTTAAATACAGGAGGAAATATATGAAAAAGACGATAATGAGTTTGATGTTATGGGGGTTATCCATAACATCATTAAGTGCGATAGAGGTAAATTTAACGGGTTCTGTTATCTCTGACAATCAAAAAATGCTTACGAGTAGATATATGGGATATGTCAAAAAAATGAATGTATCAGAGGGTGATATTGTAAAAAAAGGACAACTTATATATGAGATTGATTCTAAAGAGATAGAGTCATCAGAGAGACAAGTGGATTTGGCTATTTCACAAGCTGGTATCTCTTTGCAGATGAATAAAAATCAATATAATAATGTAATAGTAAACCTCGCTAGACATAAAAGACTATTTAAGAAAAATATGGTCTCTAAGTATGAGCTAGAGATGTTACAACTAGCTGCAAAAAACCTTAAAGATATGGTATCAATTTCGCAAGACCAAGTCAAACAAGCATTGGCTAAAAAAGATGAACTTCTTAATCAATACAACTATCTAAAAATCTTAGCACCAAATGATGGTGTAATTGTCGCCAAAAATCTTAATGAGGGTGAGATGGCTATGCCAGGGATGCCTGCTGTTGTACTTACAGACTTGAGTAATCTTAAAATTATATCTGAAATAGCAGAGACACAACTTAAATATATTGAGCTAAACAAAGCTGTAGAGGTGGAAATTCCATCAATTGGCTTCAAAACAACAGGAAATATAATTTCGATTATCCCTAACTCAAACCCTATGACGCATAAGTTTAAAATCAAGATTGACTTCAAACTAGATAGGACTTCTGTATATCCTGGTATGTATGCCAAAATCAAAATCAAGTAGGTAGAGATGGAAACTAAAAAAGAGTATGAAATAATAAATATCGCAGGGAGTCTAGCAAAAGGCTTTTTGCGAAACCCTTTGACTATTGTTTTGGGAACTATGTTACTGCTTGTTGGGTATATGGCTCTTAGCACAATGCCTAGAGAAGAAGACCCACAAATTGCTATATCAGGTGGTGCAGTTATCGCTGTAATGCCAGGGGCAACACCACAAGAGATAGAGAATATCATCGTCAAACCACTAGAGCGAAAGCTCCGTGAAGTACGAGGTATTCAACATGTATATGGTATGTCTATGGATAATGTTGGTATCGTTAATGTAATGTATTATATCGGAGAGAATAGAGAAGATTCAAACCTCAAACTTTATGATAAAGTAATGCAGAATATGGACTCTATGCCAAAAGGTGTAATGCAACCACTAATTAAGCCTTTTGATATAGATATAGATATTCCTATCGTCACAGTGGCATTTTATCCAAAAGCCAAAAGTAACATAGGTGAAGTTAAACTTTTTAATATGGTTAGACGCGTCCAACAAAAGATTAATGCGATAGATAATGTAGCAAAGACAACACTAAAAGGTGCAAGAAAAGCTCAATATAATATCGAAGTTGATATGGGTAAGCTCTCAGCATATCACCTATCCTTGGGTCAGATTATGAAAGCTGTACAATCAGTAGCTGTAGATGTACCTGATGTAAAAGGACGAACTTCTGATAATAAGCTTGTTATCTTTGGTGTCAAAAATGCTATTGAGAGTGTAGAAGATGTAGGAAGCGTAATAGTAGCTCAATATATGGGTTCAGCTATCTATCTGCGAGATGTAGCAGCAGTGACACAAGGTGTAGATGTACAAAACTTCAAAATAGCCAAAATACTTCTAAGAGAAGCTCCACACGGAGAAGAGGCTACCAAAAATTCACCAATGAGTGAGCAGAGAAGTCAAATTACAATGACTGTAGCTAAACTAGCAGGAACAAATGCCGTATTTGTATCAGAAGATATTGTTAAGATATTAGAATCATACAAAGAGGATTTTGAGAAGATAGGTATTGGATTTATTATCACAAGAAACTATGGTGAGAGAGCCAATGAAGCCGTAAATGAGCTTATGCACCATCTTATTATTACGATTATTATTATCGCTCTAATGTTGGTATTTGCACTAGGTTGGAGAGAGTCTCTGATTGTTACATTTACAGTTCCTGCAATTTTGGCAGTTACACTCTTTACAGCATGGATGACTGGTCAAACGATGAATAGGATTACGCTCTTTGCGTTATTACTCTCTCTTGGACTTTTGGTAGATGCTGCGATTATTGTTATTGAAAATATCCACAGACATCTCCATAGCCACACATCAGAAGATAAAGAGATGGATGAGATATTGGTAGAAGCAACTGATGAGATTGGAGCTCCAACAAATATCGCCACTCTAGCTATTATCTTGACAATGGTTCCTATGGCATTTGTTGGTGGTATGATGGGGTCATTTATGAAACCTATCCCTTATAATGTTCCTGTAGCACTTATCGCTTCACTTTTTATAGCATATATTTTTACTCCTTATTTGAGTCTAAAACTACTAAGCAAACCAGAACATAAACACCACCACAAAAAAGAAGAGTATCAAGAAGATGAGAATAATCAAAAAAAGACAAGTGAAGCAAAAAAAGGAGATAAATAGTGAAAAATTTAGAAGATTTTATTTATAGTATTATTGATAGTAAAACTAAAAAAAGGTTAGTAATAATACTCACTATTGTAGCATTTGTACTCTCTCTTTTGATGTTTCCTACTAAACTAGTTTTGGCAAAGATGCTTCCAGGAAAGAGTGATAACACATTTTCAATCTATGTAGATACCCCCACAGGCTCATCTATAGAGCAGACAAAAGCTGTAAGTAGCTGTGTGATTGATTTTCTTACAAAAGAGCCAGAGGTTATGAATATTGAACTATTTTTAGCCCAAGGTATCCCTCTTGATTATGCAGGACTTGTCAAAGGTGCTAGTATGAAGATGAGTGAAAATGTCTCTGAAATATCTGTAAATCTCACCGATAAACACAATAGAAAAGAGCCATCTTTCCTAATGGTACAGAGACTTCGTCCAATGATAAAAAATGTATGTACCAAACTCACAGAGGGAACAAGTATTAAGTTCATTGAACAACCAGCAGGTCCTCCAACTCTAGCTTCTATTGTTGTTGAAGTTCATGGTGATAATCTTGTAGAGAGTAGAGTTCTATCAACAAAAGTAGCAAAAATACTCTCAGAGACCAAAGGACTTGTAGATATAGATATTATGGCTGATAATATCTATGATAAGTTTGAACTTATCCCTGATAAAGATAAAATTGCACGAAGTGGTTTGAGTGTAGAGCAAGTGAATAATATCCTCTATCTAGCATTTGAGGGTATGGTCATAGCACACAAAAACTCCAAAAATTCACCTGACCAAATCTCTATATTTTTGGTACTAGATAAACTAAGTAAAGTGTTAGAAGCATCAAATAAAGATGCCCTTCTTAGTAAGCTCTCATCACTTAACCTTATGAATATAAGAGGAATGATGGTACCTCTAAGTGAAGTAGTAGATATCCGTAAGGTCCGTTCAAACCCAATGATTATGCACAAAGACCTCTCTCGTATGACCAATATCATAGCAGAGACTGATATGGTATCTCAAGTCTATCCACTACTTGAAGCAAGAGCCGTAATGTTAGAAAAATTTGCAGATGATTACAATATCACAAAAGCAGGTTTTTCAACATATATGTTTGACTTCACTCTCAAAAATAAAAAGACTGGCGATAAGTTCCTTATCCGTTGGGATGGTGAGATGAAAGTAACACTAGATACATTTAGAGATTTAGGTGCTGCATTTATCGCTGCGTTGGTACTTATATTCTTACTATTAGTAATCTACTACAAAAGCT
Organism: Sulfurovum sp.; assembly: GCA_045267865.1. Classification (GTDB taxonomy): domain Bacteria; phylum Campylobacterota; class Campylobacteria; order Campylobacterales; family Sulfurovaceae; genus Sulfurovum. The sequence goes on from JASFZJ010000026.1 coordinate 18,731, forward strand.
TTGCTATTAGTGGTATTGTACTTTTAGGTTCATTCCTCTCAATCATCGGTGTAATCTTCGGTCACTGGGTTGCCAACTGGTTTACAAGTGAGACATTCTTCCTAACAGCCACCTCACTAATTGGATTTATTGCTCTAATTGGAATTAGTTCAAGAAACTCACTTCTACTAATTGACTTTGCCAAATCTCTTATGGAGTGTCACGGTATTAAAAAGAGAAGAGCCATAGCAATAGCAACAGCCACAAGAGCCAAACCAATAGCCTTAACAGCCGTTGCCATTATCTTAGGGTCTGCACTTTTAGCAGGTGACCCTGTATTTGGTGGACTAGGAGTAGCTCTAATCTCAGGAACGATAGCAGCCGTATTTGTATCTCTACTATTTATCCCTATCTTAATGGACAACTCCAAAGCCATGAATTTTGACCTATCAAATAACTGTGATATAAATAATATTTCTATTACTAAATAGTTCTATTCTACTTATTCCATATATCTTTATATGGAGTAAGTAAGGTTTTAAAAGCTAATTAAAGTTCACCCTCCAATATATATTTTTTCAAATTTTTAACTCTCTCTAGTGTCAAATCTTTTTTAGCCTCATAAAAAAGTAATTCATACATACTTCCAAAACATATACGACTATTTTTATGTGGACAAGTGAATATCATATTTAGCTCTGCATCTCTAAATTTAATCCAAAGTCTTTGTGATACTTTTAAGTTTTGAATATACTCTTTGACGGCTTTATTCTTCTTTCGTATAGCTTTATAGACGATATTGAGTTCTCTATCTGCTTGTTGAAACTCTTCATAAGCACATTGATTCATTTGGGCTTGATTGCCATCAAATTTACATATTATACCCTCAGCATTGAGAGTTGTATATATAAAAAGTGTTAAGAGTAGTATAGGTTTTGTCATTTTAGTTCCTTGTATAATCAATTTTAAGATTATAACAATATTTTACCTTAACTTTCGCACCTAAACCCAAGTATTTTTTGCATAACGTCCCTCAATACAACTTTGGGTATTTTTTCTTAGGACAATTATTATAGTTTGGGATTGAGGAGTAAAAGAGTAGAAAAATCTCTACTCTTAATAGCTATTTAACTCTATATTTACTATTATCATTAGCAAATCTAATCTTGCCTCTATAGTTTCTTTTTACCTCTCTTCTCGTCTCTTTTTCTCTGCCTAAAGTTCGTAGCATTCTATGAGATAATACTAGAGATTTGACCCTAGCTTTTTGTGCTATCTCTCCTATTATAAATGGAGTCATATGTAGGCTTCTTGCTACTTTATTTGCATTTTTGGGTACGGCGTTATGAGCTACCAAAATATTAGTACCTTTTGCCAACTTCTCTAATGTATGATAGTCACCATTCATATCACCTGAGAATGTTACACTTTTAGAGCCTACTTCTACTCTATACGCTATAGAAGGGATAGGACCGTGATGGACAGATACGGCTATGATACGGATACCATTTTTTTCATATATTACTTTTAGTTTTTTACTCTCTTTTATATTATGAGCTTTGAGTTGTAGTCTTGCACCACCGTCGAGATGGTCACCTAGATACTCCCAAGCTCCACTATCTTTATTAAAGAGTCTATTGATAAATCCTCTAGTATTTGGCATAACATTATTTCCAGATGGACCATATATATCCAAAACTCCTGAAGCCCTAGTAAAAAAACTTCCTTTAAGTAAAGCAGGTAAATCAGCTGTATGATCGACATGAAGATGTGTAAGCAAGATAACTTGCAAATCTTTTATCTTAGCTCGTGATTGTTCAAAACGCAATGATGCACCACCACCAAAGTCAATTAATATACGGCTTTTACCATTTATCCATATCAAATATGCAGAAGATGCTCTCCTATCTCCCATCTCAGGTCCACCAGAGCCTAACACTTGTAGAGATACAGATTTGGAGAAGAATGGCAGAGATAATGGCTCAGACTTAGCAAAGATTAAAATAGAGCTAATAACAAGTAGTAAAAAGATTTTTTTCATAATTTTATCCTAATATTTAGTTGAAGTATATTATATCTTTGTAGAATTAACAACTATATAATAAAATAATTGAGTTATCGTTGTTATCTTATATTCTTTTGGTTATACTCCTACAAAAATTGAGATAATAAAAATGATAACAAAAGACAATTTAAAAGCACTATTAAAAACCTTAGGATTTAACCAAAATCAAGAAATTTATAGCAAGAAATTTGAACCCTTTGATTGTGAACTAAGCGTAGATTTCAAAAATCAAAAACTACTATATCCCAAATCTTTAACCATTCACGACAAAACCACTTCTAACTTCTCTTCTAATGAAAACTTTGTGGTCTTTGAATGTGTGCATAGACTTTTATCACAAGGTTATAACCCCAAACATATAGAATTAGAACCCAAATGGCAACTAGGTGGTACTTCTAAAAGTGGTAAAGCTGATATACAAATAAAAGATAATGAGGGAAAATCACTTATTATAATAGAGTGTAAAACAGCAGGAAGTGAATTTAAAAAGGCGTGGGATAGAACATTAAATGGTGCTGACCAAATATTTTCTTATGCCAAACAAGATGGAGATACCAAATTTATTGCCCTTTATGCCAGTGATTTTTTGGATAAAAAGCTTGTATCAGATTATTATCTCATTAACTTAGTAGATGACAAAAAATATCTCTATGAAAACAACTTAAAAAAATCCTATAAAGAAGCCAAAACAGTAGAAGACATCTATGAAGTATGGAGTGAAACTTATAAAAAAGCCTTTAAAACAAGAGGAATTTTTGAATCAAACAAAGCCTATTTTGTAGGATTGGAAAAGACCAATATTGATGACCTCAATATCGTCTCTTCAAAAGATATTCAAGGTAAATATAATTCTTTTGCTACGATTATGAGACAGCATAATATAGGAAGTCCTGAAAGAGCCTTTAATGTCTTGGTCAATCTCTTTTTATGTAAAATTATTGATGAAAACAGCAACCAAAAAAACAAAGAGAGTGAACTCAAATTTTATTGGAAAGGTGTCTCTTATGATGATGCTTTTGGGCTTCAAGACAGACTTCAAGAGCTGTATAAAGAAGGAATGTTTAACTTTCTCAATGAAGAGATAACCTATATTTCTGATAAAACCATTGATGATATGTTTGAAAAAGTAGATATAAATTCTCTCAAAGAAGATGTCAAAAAGCGATTTAGAGAACAGAAATTTTTTACCAATAATGACTTTTCTTTTTTGGATGTGCATAGCGAAATGCTTTTTTATAAAAACTTTGAAGTCCTACTGAAAGTGATTGAACTTTTTCAAGATATACGGCTCACGGGCGTAGAAGATAATCAATTTTTGGGTGATATGTTTGAAGGATTTTTGGACAATGGAGTCAAACAAAGCGAGGGGCAATTTTTTACGCCTATGCCTATTGTCAAATTTATCATCAATGCCTTACCCCTAGACGCAATCAAAAAGCAAGAAGACAAACCCAAAGCCATAGATTATGCTTGTGGAGCAGGACATTTTCTCAATGAAGTGGCTAAAATATTTGACACAGATGAAGTCGTGGGCATAGAAAAAGAGTATAGACTTTCCAAAGTTGCCAAAGTCTCTGCCTTGATGTATGGACAAGAAAATATCAATATTATCTACAATGACGCACTCAAAGAGGACAAAAACATTCAAAACAGTAGTTTCTCTCTCCTTGTTGCCAATCCTCCTTATTCTGTCAAAGGTTTTTTGGAAACATTGCCCAAAGAAGAGAGAGAAAAGTTTGAACTCATCAAAAGCATAGAAGCCAAAAGTTACACAGCCAATAACTCTATAGAGTGTTTCTTTATAGAACGAGCCAAACAGCTACTCAAAACCAATGGCGTAGCAGGGATTATCTTGCCCTCATCTATACTCTCCAAAGGTGAAGGGGCAAACACTTATGTAGCCACAAGAGAGATAATCTTGAAATATTTTGACATTGTAGCCATTGCAGAATTTGGAAGTGGTACATTTGGAAAAACAGGCACAAACACCGTGACGCTCTTTCTCAAAAGAATAAATGATGTAGAAAATATCGTAGGAAGATATGCCGATTTAACAAAAAATATTTTTAAAGGCAATATTAATATACAAGGTCAGTTTACAGACAAAGAAATACTCAAAAGATATACCCAACACATAGGCATAAACTATGATTTATACAAAAGTTTTTTAGCAGAACAGCCCTCTAAAAAACTCTTAAAGATAGAAATTGTAGAAGCCTATCTATCAGCCTTTGAAAAAGCCACAGAGACCAAACACCGAAGAAAAGCCACCTATTATAAAAGATTTTCAAAAATCAGAAAATACAAAACAGAGAAAAAAGCCTTTATCACTTATGTCAAATCCATAGAAGCAGATAAGTTTTATTATTTTACACTCTCTTGTGAAAACAGCCAAAAAGTCCTCATCATCAAAGCCCCCACAGACAACAAAGCCAATAAAAAGTTTTTGGGTTATGAATGGAGTGGAAGAAAAGGAAACGAAGGCATACAATACAACGGAGGCACACTCAACAGCATAAACACCTTACTTTATAATCCAATAGATAAAGACGATGAGAGCAAAATAAACACGCTAATTACTAAAAACTTTGCTAATGAAGAGGTAGAAATACCCAAAGATTTAGAGGAGTTTGTATCTAAAGCTAAATTAGTGGATATGCTTGATTTTACTAGAGTTGAGTTTTCTAAGGCTTTGGGTTTGAGTTTTTCTAAAAAAGTGGAGATTGAGAGTAAGTGGGAGTTAATTAAAATTGAAAATATTGCTATTAAAATATTTGCTGGAGGAGATAAACCTCAAAATATTTCAGAGATAAAAACAGATACAAATAATATTCCAATTTATGCAAATGGAGTGAAAGAAAAAGGATTATATGGATTTACTGATATTTTTAAAGTTGAAGAAAAGTGTGTTACTGTTTCTGCTAGAGGAACAATAGGATATAGTGTTCTTAGAGATGAAAAATTTTATCCTATTGTTAGATTAATTATAGTAATTCCTCAAAAAGATAAAATATTAGCTAAATATATGGAAATTATTTTTAATAAAATAGGATTTAAAGGTAATGGGGCAGGTGTTCCACAATTAACTGTACCTCAAATTTCATCTATCAAAATCCCTCTCCCTCCTCTAAATATTCAAGAAGAGATAGTTAAAGCTTGTCAAAAAGTAGATGATGAGGTGGAAAAAGCGAATGAGATTATAGAGGAGATGAAAAGGAAGATAGAGGAAGAGATTAGTGCTGTGGGTGGTGATATGGTTAAACTTGGGGATATTACTTCTAAGATTGGAAGTGGTGCAACTCCAAGAGGTGGAGAAATGGCATATAAAGAGAGTGGAATAACGCTTATAAGAAGTCAAAATATTTATGATAATGCTTTTCATGAAAAAGGTTTAGCTTTTATAGATGAAGAACAAGCAAAAAAATTAGATAATGTGAGTGTAGAAAAAAATGATGTACTATTTAATATTACAGGTGCATCTGTTGCTAGATGTTTTATTATAGAAGAAAAGTATTTACCTGCTAGAGTCAATCAACATGTATCTATTATTAGAGTGACAAATAAAACGATACCTCAATATCTACATAAAATACTTACAAGTGAAAGTATCAAAAAAGAGTTATTAACAATGTCCAAAGCAAGTTCAACAAGAGAAGCTATTACAAAGATAGAATTAGAAAACTTCAAAATACCACTCCCACCCCTAAAAACTCAAAAAGAAATCGTTTCTAAAATAGAAAAATTAGAAACTCAAATAGCTTTGGCTAAAGAGATTGTTGAGGGTGATAGTTTTAGGAAAGAGGGTATTTTGAATGGGTTTTTGTAGAGGTGTTTAACATAGATACTGACCTCTTTCTTGGCTTTCTTGTGACACTAAGTAATCCAAAAGTTAAATAATCTAAGCTAGTTTTTTATTATCAATAGTATAATTTACAATTAGAATTGTACTATGCATTTGTATTGTTTAGTACATAGTCTAAAATAAAATTATCTCAAATAGTGTAAAAAATATACTATTTAACAATAAAGGAGAGCCGTTATGAGTATAAATTTAGATGAAATAGCCTCAAGTTTTGGATGTTCAGTAGGTGATGTAAAAGAGTTACTTGGAGGAATGATCACAGAATCATCTAATATTATAGAGATAATAGAGACTTCCATAGTATCGGAGGATTATGATAGTATCATTATGGCATCAGAGATGATAAAAGGAAAAATTAACCATTTCCAATTGACAGATATGGATAGTGCTATAGATGCGATAATAGCAAGTGGCAAAGCAGAAGATAAAGCAGGTTCACAAACACACTTCAATAGTCTCAAAAGTGCATTAGAGATAGTAATAGGAGAACTTTAGCTTATTATATAATCTTCTTTGAGTGGTGATTTGATTATAGAAACGAAAAACTTTGTTCTATAAAATCAAATCTACTTATTTTAAAACCCCTCAAAAACTCAAACTATAAAAATAGTATCTATTATCTTGTCCACTTTGGGTTATTGCTCCTATATTTAGTGTGTTGAGGTCATTTATAGTGTAGCTTAGTGATGTGTTTATAAACCTTTGGTGTTTCTCTATGCTCTCTATATATGATACTAGATTAAACGCTTAAGAGAGTGTTGAGCCGATATAGGCGTTCTCTTCTAACATATTGGGTAGTATTTCTGAGTTTATGTTACTTACTATGGTGGGTATGTCAAAACTCTTTGAGCTATATATTCCCTCTACTCTTTTCAAACCCTGTTCTAAATCCACCAATCCCTGCAAATAAATCTATAAATTTAAAGCTCACGATTTAGCTCCTTAGTTAGTCCTTTCCATTTTTGTTTATGTATGGCTTTTAGCTCACTATCAGTAGAGATTAAATCAGAATAGAGCGTATAAAAATCTTCTAAATTATCAATGAGTCTCATATAATATTTAAGTGTATCTTTCACACCATTGACAATAATTTGACAACCGTGTTCACTTTTTACTTCTTCTAAAATTATTTTAATCCTTATTAACTTCTCAAACAATAGTTACATTTTTTCTTTTAATATATCATTAAAAATGAAGAATCAAATAGCATCAAGAATAACTTAACCTCCAACCTGCTTCAAAGCACTCTCAACCAAAAAGGTACTCCTATTCATATTATGACTTTTAGCATATTTATCTATCTGCTCCAAAGCATAAAGAGGAATAGTAATATTAATTCGCTTTGTTTTCATAAGGTGAGAAGGTTCTTTAACAACATCGCCTTTTTCAAGTGCCACATCCAAGTAACAAGCAAAAGCAGACTTAGCATCGTTAATAGCTTCTTCTATACTCTCCCCATCTCCTGCTATAAATGGAAAATCCGTATAATACGCTAAAATGCCTCCACCCTCTTCTATAGAAAGGTTTCTTGTTGCTATACCATACTCTAATTTTAAATAATACGCTTTATTTTTCATCATAAACTCCTAAAGATTTTAATGCTCTAATGACATAATATGCCTTGATAGGTTTTTTATAAGGTATCACTTCATCACTACAACCCTCTTTTCTAAAAACCCAATGACTCCCACCTGTATTGTTGGCTGTATAACCATGTGAAATTAATAGTTTTTTCAAATCTTCAAATCGTATATCTTTGGGATTATTTTGTATGGCTTGTAATAATTTTTCTTTTTTACTCATAGTGTACCTTTTATATACATACTTTTATTATACACATATTTTATAAAAATAGACCTAATTCTAAAATTCAGCTAATTATATAGATTTTAATATATACTAAAAGATATATATCAAAAAGGAGTAAGCCATGACCCAATTAGCCAAAGTATTTCAAAATGGAAGAAGTCAAGCCATCAGAATTCCCAAAGAGTTTAGAGTAGATACCACAGAAGTTTATATAGAAAAAGTAGGGGATACCCTAGTGATACGACCTAAACCTCAAAATAAATGGGATAATTTCTTTCTGATGTTAGATGAATTTGATACTTCTGATTTCTTTTTAGACAGAGTTCAGCCTCCATTAGACAATAAGGAGCTTTTTTAATGCTCTATATGCTTGATACCAATATCTGTTCTTACATTATCAGAAACAGACCACAAAGTATAAAATTAAAACTTCAAGAGGTAGAAGAAAATCATAGCATTGCTCTCTCTAGTATCGTTGTTTCAGAACTGCTTTATGGAGCGACTAAAAAAGATAGTCCAAAACTTATGCAAATTGTTTTTGCTTTTATCCGACATTCATCACCCCTATAACCTTAAACGAATATAAATCAACTAATAATAGAAATCCCTATAATCATCCCCTAAACACTCCAATATAATCT
>JASFZJ010000027.1:0-20827 GCA_045267865.1 Sulfurovum sp.
CTATTTTTTTACTTACAGTATTTTTATATGTTAAATTTTCTTATATCTAAAACGTGGGGATGCTTTTGGTTGTAGTTTCTAAGGTTTTTCTACAGCCTAATTTGAAACAGTGTTTTTCTCCAATCCCATTTTATTAGAGAATTATTGAAATATATCCTTATAGGATTTGAAACTACCTTGGACTCCGATATAAGTTTAATCTCATTATAAATATTTAGATATGAGAATAAGTTGTCAATAGACTAAGTTATACAAAATAATATATTAGTTATCATAAAGTTATGTAAATATAAAAGGATACAAAAGATGAAAATATTATTAGCAACTAAATTTGTGCTTGGTAGGGTACTGATTTAATTTTGAAAAGATTACTATTTTCTTACCTATTTATATTAATCTCTCTATTTATACTCCTATATATGGATACCTCTTCTATCTCTATTATGCTAAATGAACAACAGAGACAACTTATACTTTTTTTACTAGATTTGGGACTTAAATCAAATCAACTTCAAGGTGATGAGATAGTTATGAGTGCTAACTATCGTCTTGTTATTACCAAAGCTTGTAATGGTATTATTCCTATAATACTCTATATCTCAATGGTTTGGGCATATCCTTATCGTAAGATTATAGATAGAGCATTATGGAGTTTATTGGGTTATGTGGTGCTAACTATTGTAGATGTGGCAAGGATACTTTTGGTGGTATCTATCGTATCAGATAAAAAAGGTCGCTTCCCACTCACTCATGATATAGGAGGCAATTTTATCTTTATGGTGAGTATTTTATCTCTTTTGGCACTTTATATTAGATTTACGAAGAGAGGCGTTTAAAATTACCTACTATCTACCTAATGGGGCGATGAAATATCACTCTGTTGAGGTTCCTCTTCTGATGGGAAATGAGCCATATCTCGAATATTTTTTTGTACAGCTATAGAGGAGTATAAGCTTAAGAAAAATGCGATGGCATAAAATCCTTTTTCGCTTAGTAACATAGTAGAGTTCCACAATCCAACAGTAACCAAAAGAATAGAGATGAAAAATGTAAACCAACAGATACCCATATATATACCTGTAACTGGTATATCTTCTAGTTTATCTCTTACTGATTTTTGTAATGATATTGCTGAAAATAGTCCCAATAAAATTAGAGTAAAGTAGTAACCTTTTTGATTTAATTCCATAGATGAGTTCCATAACCCAGCCAAAAATGATGAGACACCGACTATTAATGATACCCACGATGCAAAGATAAATGCATCTGATGGTTTTTGAAGAGTTTTCATTTTTTTCCTTTGTTTTTATATTTAATTTATAATAAAAAATTATACAATAAAGAAGTAAAAAAGAAGATTAGTTTGTTAGCTCATTGTATTATTTTTTTGGCATTTTTATATGCAATATTAAGTTCCTGTATATTTTTTTTATTAGAGTTTTGATACAAGTTCCTATACTGTCCCAAATAAGTATAAAAAGAGTTCCATATTTTTCTATATTCTATATTATCTTTATGTTTTTCTATATCTTTATTACTTCCCTGAAAGCCTGTATATCTAGTCATGAAATTATTCCAATCCAAAAGTAATTTAAGAACATTTTTTTGACTTATGTGTTTATTATGATTTATATCAAAATACTTTATAATTACATTAATGGCTTCACCATATAATTCTGATTTAGAATAAAATAAATATTTACCTGAGTATGTATTATAGTGACTTTGATCTAAATTGATCAGTTTGTTATAAGTTGTTTCACAATATTTATAAGTATTATCAGTATATTTACTTTTATTTCGTATCTTATTACAAGAACTTTCTATATTTCTATAAAAATATTTTTGTAATAATATACGCCTATTTTTATTCAAAACTAACTCCAAAGATTTATTTTTATCAAAGTTGTTTATCCATATTTCCATATTTTCAGGTAAACTATCATTAGTTTGTATTTTTTGTAAGTATAATCCAGTAGTTTTACCTAACTGTTTATATATCTCTTCGTAAAGTTTAGTTTCTTGATTGGATTTTTGTTCAATAGATTTTATAAGTAAATTATATGATTCTACTATTTTATCTTTTGTTGTAAGATTAATACTTTTAGCTTTATCATAATATATTGTAACAACATTAGATATAGATGTTAAGTTTATGTTAAGTAATTTATTTATATCTTCATCAATTTCTATTATAATTTCTTTATCGTAACTAATATAATTTTTATGATTAACATTAACTTTTAACTGAATATCATCTTCACCTACATCTATAAGGTCTATATTAAATTCACCTAATTTAGAAGTATTTATGCTACTATCTATATCACTTATTTTACAAAAAACTTTTGCTTTATAAATTTTAGCACCAGCTAAATTTTGAATAATTCCTGTAATAACAACTGTTCGTGTTGCGTAGAGCAGTTGAGTTGAAGTTATAATAATAAGTAAAAAAAGCTTAAAATTTATATTTTTCATTATTTTCTTTCCTTGTCTTGTGTATTTATTTTCTCTATTTCTTCTTTATTATCAATATTTCTTCCACTTGTTTTACCTAAAATATATCCTGATAATGCTCCAAGTAAAGTTGATAACTCTTGACTTTTTAGTGTACCCATAATTCCAAAAAGAATAATAGCTATAATAATCAGAAAGAGACTAACAAATTGTATCCCTTGATCTCCTCCAAAAATTGTAGATATAAGTTTATCATCCTTTGATACTATATAATAAAAACCTCCAATAACAACTAATACTAAAAAAGTAAAAGCAAAACTAATTTTTGTTCGGAATGAATTATTGATACTATCCCTATTTAATATGATTGCAATATCATAATCAATTTCTATACGCTTTTGTTTAATAGTTATTAGTTCTGCCTCCTTTTCGTCTAATTCTTTTATATATTGATTTAATTCTTCTTTTTTCTTTTCAGAGCTTTTTATTTTAGATTTATATCTTTGAATATTTCCTCTATATATTTCTTGATTACCTTCATCAGAGTTACCTTTTAATAGTCCTTCCTGCTTTTTTTGTGCTGCTTTATTTTTTTTTATACTACTTTCTTCTTTACTTATTTGACTGCTAATATTTAAATTTTCTAAAAACAATACTCTATTATGCAAGATATCGTATTGTCCTGCTAATTTTAATTTTACTTTTAATGTCTTTTTGTACTCAATATAACTTGAGTCTTCAAACCAATTTGCTAAGTTTGTGCTGTTACCTCCATTATTTAATTCTTCACTATAACTTTGAACAATAAGACCAAAGTAAATAATAAACAAACTAATAAAAAACTTTTTCATAATATTTCCTTTTAATATACTTAAAACTGATTATATTAAATAAACCTTAACATAGCATAGTTTTTTTAATAATATGTTAAATTGATTTCACTCCAACTACACACACAACAGAGTAAACTCTCCCTAAACTTATAAGGAGCGATATTTTGCATATTTTTATTTTAGTAATATTTATGATAATCTCGTTAGATGCTAGTAGTATTGATACTCTTGTACTCAAAGCCATACGCAAACATAACTCACTAGATGCTATCAAATATCGTTTGTCTGCTATGAGTGAGAAGATTGAGCTTAGTGGTAAGTGGGATAATCCTACACTCTCTTTGAGTATCAGTGATATAGATTTAGATAGACCTTTTGATAGGGGTATTGAGAAGATGCAGTATCAATCAATTGGGTTCAAACAAAAAGTTCCTTGGTTTGGTAAACTTGAAGCTAGAGAGAATTTGACTATTGCTCAAAAAACTTTATTGTGGAACTCTTATAGTGAGGCTAAGGTGGAGTTGGCTCTACAAGTGCATCTAGTATCTTATACTATTATTGCTACCAAAAAACAGAGAATTATACTCAAAAGATACAAAGAGCTACTTCAAAAAACTGTATCTCTCTACAGTGCTTATATATCTATTGATAAAGATAGTCACAATAATAGCATGAGGGCATCATTGATGGAGTCAAGGATAGAGATAAGATTGCAGAGGTATACGGCTGTATTAAAAGCAAACAAAGAGAGATTGAATTATCTTGTAAATAGCAAATCTAAAGTATATGATAAATTTCGGATAAAACGACCAAAATCTCTCTATCACTATGTATCTAGGCTACACAATAATCCTACTTACAAAAAGATAAAATCACAATCAAATATAGCTAGTGCCAACAAAAGGGTAGAAGATTTGGGTATATATCCAGACCCTTATCTAAGTGTAGGATACTATAATCGTGAGAATTTTAATGATTATCTATCTGTAGGTGTAGGTATTTCTCTACCTATATATGGTAAAGAGAAGCTCAAATCTCAAATAGCCCAAAAGGCACTTTTGGCATCTAAGAGTGATTTACTTGATTATAAGCATAAGCTCAAAATGAATATATCTATAGAATATGCCAAACTCAAAGAGGGATATAAGATATATAAGATACTTACATACAATAGCCTACCCAAACTCAAACATATATTTGAACTAAGCCAATCATCTATACAAAATGGTGGAGATATGGTATCTTATATCAATCTTTTGACTCAAAAAGCTCAATTGGAAGAGGATATTATCTCTATAAAGCTTCAATATCTATTAAATAAATCGCGTCTCAATGCTCTAATAGGAGAGATATAATGATAAAAAAAATACAAATAGTTATCTTGATTTTGATAATACCGTTGCTACTAAATGCCCAAAAAGCAGAGATTATAAAACAGCTTTTTAGTATAAAAACTGTAGTTATTGATAGTATGAGTGGGAGTAAAAAGCATACAAACTATGGATATATCAAGGCTGATGAATCACGAATAGTTGATATATATGCTAGGTTTAGTGGATTTGTGACGCTCCTTTATGCAGATAATATATACAAAGAAGTCAAAAAAGGAGAAGCGTTAGCTCAAATATACTCACCAGAAGTTTATAGAGCCAAAGAGGACTATGTACACTCTCTGGCATTTGATAGTAGGCAGAAATCTTCTCAAATGGTCTATAGTGCTAAGCGAAAATTGGCTCTATTGGGTGTAAGTCTTCAAGAGATAAAGAAACTTACCAAAAGTAGAAAAGCTAGTGAATTTACTACTATCTATGCTCCACAATCCGGGTTTATTTTTGAGAAGAATATAAACCAAGGAGGCTCTTTTGATAAGAGAAAAAAGCTTTTTCAGATTATCAATTTAGAGAAAGTTTGGATAGAAGCTAAGATATTTCAAAATGAGCTAGAGTATATAGATAGACTAGAGATATTTGATATATCTGTAGCAGGAGTCAAACACAACTATAGAGCTACCAAATCTATACTATATCCATATATCAAACCCAAAGAGACAACGGCTACTCTAAGACTACTTGTAGATAATAGCGATTATAAACTCAAAATAGGTATGTATGTCAAAGTATTATCATCTACACAAGCCAAAAGCTCTCTAGTGATACCAATCACTGCTACCATACGCAAAGATAAAAAGTGGTACGCATTTTTGGCTACAGCATTTGAGGGTGAGTATGAGCCTATAGAGATAGAGATTGAGCCACTAGACAATAGATATTATAGAGTGATAAAAGGGCTTCAAAAAGGTGATACTGTTGTAAATAATGCACTCTTTATGATGGATTCAGATGCACAAATCAATGGGATATATTAGATGGAGGTAGTTAAATGATAGAAAAACTTATAGCATTTAGTATAAATAATCGCTTTTTGGTACTGATGACTACTCTATTTTTGATTGTATCTTCTATATGGGCGATGAAAAATACACCTCTTGATGCACTCCCTGACCTCTCGCCTCCACAAGTGATAGTACAGCTTACTTGGAGAGGACAGAGTCCTGAGATTATAGAAGACCAAGGTACTTATCCTCTAGTATCACAATTTTTGTCTATATCCAATATAGAGACTGTACGAGGCTTCTCAACATATCAAAATGGGCTTATTTATATCATATTCAAAGAGGGTACAGACCTATATTGGGCTAGAAGTAGGGTACTTGAACAGCTCTCATCTATTGGTAGTAGTCTCCCTCCTGATATGAAGATTACTCTAGGTCCTGATGCTTCTGGTGTGGGTTGGGTTTATGAGTATGCACTCACTTCAAAGACCAAGAGTCTTGATGAGCTTAGGTCAATACAAGACTATTATTATAAATTTGCTCTTATGGGTGTAGATGGAGTGAGTGAAGTAGCCTCTGTAGGAGGTTTTATCCCCAACTATCAAGTAACAGTAAATAACGACTCATTAGTAGGTTATAATCTATCCATAAAAGATATTATCAATACACTCAAACAAAATAATAGTGATAGGGGAGGGCGAATAGTTATTCAAAATGGGTATGAATGGATGGTTCAAGCTAGAGGTTATATCAAAGATTTAGATGAGATAGGCAAACTTGTAGTAACCACTCAAAATGGCATACCGATAACTATATCAAATATCGCAAGAGTAGAGATAGTACCTAGCGATAGAAGAGGTGTAGCAGAGCTAAATGGTGAGGGTGAAGTAGTAGGAGGGATAGTTTTAGTACGATATGGTGAAGATGTATATAGTGCTATCAAACGCATTAAGGCCAAACTTAAAGAGCTAAAAATAGATGGCGTAGATGTCGTTACGACTTATGACCGTTCAGGATTGATAGAGTCTGCGATAGAGACTTTGGAGAGTACGCTTATTGATGAGAGTATTATTGTAATTATTGTTATTGCTCTATTTTTGCTACATTTTCGCTCCACTCTTATTATGATTATTGTACTTCCTCTCACTATCGCTTTACCATTTTTACTTATGAAGATTTTTGGTATAGGCTCCAATATTATGAGTTTGGGAGGTATTGCTATAGCTATTGGTGCGATGGTAGATGCTTCTATTGTGATGATAGAAAACGCTCATAAATCTATACACAAAGCCCAAGAGTCTCTTAGTAGAGAGCTTACCAATCAAGAGCGAATAGATACTATCCTCAAATCTTCTCAATTAGTCGGACGACCTATATTCTTTGCGTTGGCTCTTGTGGTTGTATCCTTTTTGCCGATATTTGCTCTCTCAGGACAAGAGGGACTACTATTTACTCCTCTTGCATTTACCAAGACTTTTGCTATGACAGCAGGAGCGATATTGTCTGTTACTTTAGTACCTGTTTTGATGGTATATTTTATCAAAGGTAAGATACTAGCAGAGAACAAAAACCCACTAAATAGATTTTTTATTTGGCTCTACAACCCACTTCTTCACTACTCTCTTAAGTTTAAATATATCGTTGTAGCATTGGCTATTGGGGGATTATCTTATAGCATACCTCTATACCAAAACCTCAATTGGGAGTTTATGCCTATGCTTGATGAGCAGACTATAATGTATATGCCTGTCACTCCGTATGGTATCAGTATCGACCAGAGCAAAGCCCTCACTCAAAGAACGGACGCTATTATCAAGAGTTTCCCTGAAGTGGCTACAGTATTTGGCAAAGGAGGAAGAGCCAACTCAGCCACCGACCCTGCACCACTAGGAATGCTAGAGAGTATCATCACATTTAAGCCCAAAGAGCAATGGCGTAAAGGTATGACAAAAGAGAAACTACTCAAAGAGATGGAAGAGGCTCTTAGTGTAAATGGATTAGTAAACTCGTGGACATATCCTATTAGAGGACGGATAGATATGTTACTCTCTGGTATCAGAACACCTCTAGGTATCAAGCTATACGGCAAAGAGTCAAGCAAACTACAAACAATAGCCACCCAAATAGAGTCCAAGCTAAGAGAACTCAAATCCACACTATCAGTAGCATCCGACCAAGCATCTGCTGGATTTTTTATAGATATTGATATAGACACACAAGCATTAGCTCGTTATAATATACCCTCATCACTTATATCAGAGTATGTATCATCTGCTATTGGTGGTGCGAAAATTACCACAATGTACAAAGGGATAGAGCGATACCCCATCTCTATTAGATTTGAAGAGAGTCAAAGACGGCAGATAGAAGATATAAAAAATATCCAAATCAAAACACCTCTAGGTTTTGCACCTCTCTCCATTTTTGCCAAGATAGGATATAGGCAGAGTGCATCTGTTATCAAAAGTGAGATGGCTACACCTGTGACATTTATCTACATCACACCCCAAATAGATGTCGGTGCAATAGCGTACAAAAAAGAAGCGATAGAGGCTCTCAAAGATATAAAATTACCATCAGGATACTATATGGAGTGGGCAGGACAATCAGAATATCTAGCCTCAGCGATGGAGAAAATCAAATGGATAGTACCTGCTGTGATACTCTTTATATTTCTACTTATATATTTCGCATTAGGTGATATTGTCCCTACACTTATCGTATTTTTCACCCTACCTTTTGCATTGATTGGAGGACTTATATATATCAATATAATGGACTTTAATATGAGTATAGCCGTGATAGTCGGATTTTTGGCTCTTTTGGGCGTAGCGTCTGAGACGGCTATCGTGATGATAATATATCTCCAAGAGAGTATAAATAATATGCGTAAAAATAGAGGAGACAACTTCAACCAAAAAGATTTGATAGACGCAATATACCAAGGGGCTGTAGAGAGAGTCCGACCAAAGCTTATGACACTATTTGCGATATTAGCAGGTCTTATGCCCATAATGTATAGTACAGGCGTAGGAAGTGAAGTGATGAAAAGGATAGCCGCACCGATGATAGGAGGCGTGATAAGCTCAGCGATATTGAGCCTAATACTTATACCTATATTTTATGAGATATACCAAAGTAAAGAGATAAAAAAGAGACAAAAGGAGCAAAAATGAGACTAAAGATAGTAATAATATCCACCATTTTACTACTAGGATGTAGCCCCCAAGATACAGAAGAGTCCGTAGAAAAGGGTGGAATGAAATGTGGAGCAGGAAAGTGTGGAGCAAGTATGGTAGATGGCTCTGTGTTGTTAGTCAAAAAGAAGATGAATATAGTAAACCAACTAGACCAAAACGATAGCAGAAGAGAGTGCGTACTAAATGCCTCTAGCACCAAGATACTCTATGATTGTGTAAGAGATAAGAAGACTAAACGACTAAGTTTGAAATTGGTTAAAGAGAAGATGGAGACAGAAAAAGGGGTTATGAAATGTGCCGTTGGGAAGTGTGGTGGTGGGTGATTTATATTTTCTCTCGTTCTCATGCTCTGCGTGGGAATGCATACAAAAATCGATTATGCCGACCGTATGCATTCCCACAAAATTATGGGAACGAAAAAATACTTTTACTCCTTTTTAGTGCCACTTTATACGCTCAAAACCAACAACCACACATAGATAATTATGAGATACCTCTCCCACCAAACCACCACAAAAAAGCAAACATCAGCCCTGCCGTTCTTACCTCATTTTCATCATATATAACTTTTTTTGCTTTGGATGTGGGGAGATATACTACCTCTATCTGCTCATCTTCTACTCCACCACCCTCACTTACTTTCATACTATCATCTACTTCTGCATAGTATAGTGTCTGCATTGTTCCTGCAAATCCTACTGATGTGTGAAATGATGTAATTTTTTTTATATTTTCTCTTTTGACACTATATCCACACTCCTCTTCTATCTCCTCTTTGGCTATATCCACTAGAGATAAACTTTTATCTACAAGCCCTGCACATAGCTCTAAGCTTAGACCGTCGTTATTGTTTATATATACAGCAGGACGGAACTGTTTTACTAAGACAAAAGTATCTCTTGAAGTATGATATATAAGTATTGCTACGCTATCGTGAGCTTTTATTACTTCCCAAGATTTATCTTTGCCATTTTGTTTATATTTGGCTAGACCTGTAATTATAAACTTTGCATTTTTAAGCTTTTTTATCTTAAACTTTTTTATCTTGTTTTTCATATTCTCTCCTATATAGATTTGATATATCTTATCAATTTTGATTTTCTCTCTTTGCCATCTTTTATTCTTATCTTTCTTGATACGGTCATTGTTTTTTTTCTACTCATTGGGATAGATTTTTTTCTTAATACTTTCATAGGGTCTATCCATCTCCCATATCGTTTCATACCAAAGTGCAAATGTGGGCCCGTGCTTCTTCCTGTGCTTCCCACATATCCGATAATTTGACCTTTTTTGACTCTCGCACCTCGTTTGACTCTTCTTCTGCTTTGGTGAGCGTATAAAGTCTCATATCCTCGTAGGTGTCGGATTTTGATTACATTTCCATAGCCTCCCATTTTGCCTGAAAATGTGACTACTCCTGCATTGACTGCTAGAAGTGGTGTACCGTGTCTTGCTCCAAAGTCTGTGCCGTGGTGAGGTCGGTATCTTTTGAGTATAGGGTGGTATCGTCTATAAGAGAATGATGAAGTGATACGGACATTTCTAAGAGGCATTCTAAATGTAGATTTGCTTGTAGGTTTGACTATTTTCCTCTCATAAAAAGGAGTGTTTTTAAGTTTTTGATACCCATATCCATCTTTACCCACATATATAAATCTTTTTCTCTTTTTTGATTTAATCTGTATTGCTTTAATATTGGGAGAGTAAAAGGGTAATCCCAATCTTGTTTTTTGGTTATATAATATAAAGATAGTATCATTATTTTTTAATCTTTTGGTATTTAATATACCTCTTGATAACTTTTTAATCTCTTTTTTTAGAGCTTTTAGATGTGAATTTTTTGAAGATGACCCTTTGTCTATAACTATAGTAGCCTTATACTCTTTCTCTTTTATAAAAATAGGGATAATATCAAAATTATAACCTTTTTTATTTCGTTTGTGGGATAGTATGACTTGTGTTCTCTCATCTATGGGGATAAGTGATTTGATAATCGTACCATTGCCATCTCTAAGCTCATAGATAAGCTCTTTTGTATCAATATTTGAGAGGAGTTTCTTATCATCTTTGGAGATAGAAGAGAGTATATCAAGAGGGAGGTTTTGAGAGGTGAGATACTCTCTAAAAGAACTCCCCTCAATCCAATATGATGAAGTGAGTTTAGCCCCATATATTAGAGCAGAAAAGAGGATATATATAAACGCTATTTTACTAATCTTCATAAACTTCTATCACCTTGATATAATTAATTGGCGTTGATTATATCTTATATTAAGTTAATATCCTCTCTTACTCATAGATATAAATAAACTTTTAATATATTACTTGTATAATCAGCACAATATATTTTCAAACACAAAGGTTTATTATGTTCAAGATTATACTGTTTACACTTCTCTCTCTCCCTCTTTGGTCAGGATTTTTCCCAAGTACGGTGCATACCTCTGTTAAATCAGTACGAGGCAACACTATCACACTCAACTCCTCTTTCCCTAAAAATGGTATGAGTGGTGTGGTTGTTCACCGATATACACAAGATTTATCAGCTATTAATGGTAGAGTAATCCAAACTTCTGCAGGTCATGCCAAAGTGATACACCAATCGGTAATCCACCACGAAAACCTCCCCTCTATCAATACAAAAGTATCTCCAAATGACAAAGTAATCGGTGGCTATCTCTATAAAAATGTATTACTACTAGCTCCAAGTGCCAATGTCTATAGTCGTATCACTAGAGGAAGCTCTAAAAACTGGATACACCCAGATTTATTTGCTGTATTTTTATCTACAGAGGGATATAAGAGTGTAACCAAAGCTAACTTAGCACAATTTGCCAAAAGCTATCAAGTTGGACTCATCTATATAGTAAAACGAAATAAAGCAATACTATTAGACCCAATATCAGGTAAAGTAGTCTCTAGTAGAGCTATAAGTAATCTTCCTAAAAGAGGGCAGTTTCCCTTTTATATGAGATTTGATAAACTCTCATCAGGTTGGTTTGGTAGTACAGCAAAAGGTAATTATTATAGTGGTATGGGGTCGATTTAGTGTTAGATGTTAAACATATAGAATATTTTAAATCAATCGTAGGAGATGATAATGTCTATAGCGACAAAGCTCATCTAATCGCTTACTCTTATGATGCCACTCGTACAAAGTTTGAGCCTGAGGCTGTGGTATTTCCACGAGATGAAGCTGATGTGAGTAGTATATTGATATACTGTAATGCTCACAAGATAGTCATCACTCCACGAGGAGCTGGGTCTGGCTTCACTGGTGGAGCGTTGCCTACCAATGGTGGCATAGTGTTGGCTATGGAGAAGCACATGAACTCTATACTAGAGATAGATATGGAAAATATGGTAGCAGTAGTCCAACCAGGGGTTATCAATATGGACTTACAAAAAAGAGCAGAAGAGGTAGGACTATTTTATCCACCAGACCCTGCTAGTGAAGAGTATTCTACTCTAGGTGGCAATGTAAGCGAAAATGCAGGAGGTATGAGAGCAGCAAAGTATGGTATCACCAAAGACTTCGTAATGGCTCTTCGTGCAGTTATGCCCAATGGAGACATCATCCGAGCAGGTAAACGGACGATAAAGGATGTGGCAGGATACAATATAGCAGGTATCCTCATAGCCAGTGAGGGTACTCTAGCCGTCATCACAGAAATCACTCTAAAGCTAATACCAAAACCCAAATTTACCAAAGCATATATGGGAGTTTTTCCATCTGTAGATGACGCTATGAATGCTGTATTCAAATCCCTTTCAGCTGGTGCGAACCCTGTGGCGATGGAGTTTATGGACGACCTTGTAGTTCAAGCTCTCAAAGAGAAATTAGGCATCAAACTACCAGAAAATGCAGGAGCGTTACTCATAGGTGATGTAGATGGCAATGTCATAGAAGAGGTAGAGTTTCAGCTAGATACACTAGAGAGGTCATTTAGAGAAAATGGTGTACAAGAGTTTGTCATCGCTCACGACAAAGCCAAAAGAGATGAGCTATGGTATGCTAGAAAAAACGCATCTCCATCTATTACAATATTTGGCTCAAAAAAGCTAAATGAAGATATATCAGTACCTAGAAGTATGTTACCAAAAGCTCTAAAAGAGATATATGCCATTGGAGATAAATACGGCTTCAAAGTCCCATGTTTTGGACACGCAGGAGACGGCAATATCCATGTAAATGTGATGCTAGATGGAAGCGATGAAAAGCAACTAGAAGATGGACACAAAGCTATAGAAGAGATATTTCAATTAGTTGTAGATATGGGAGGCACACTAAGTGGAGAACACGGCATAGGCACAAGTAAAGCCCCATTTATGAGCATTGCATTCAATAAGATAGAACTAGACTTATTCCAAAGCATCAAAAACGCCTTTGACCCAAATAATATATTAAACCCTGGGAAGATGGGGTTGATGAGTTGAGGTATTAAAGGAGATTATATGAATGAACATTTTATAAAAGATATAGAGATAAAGAATTTTAAATGTTTTAAAGATTTTAAAGCAGAGGGATTTGGTCGGGTTAATCTTATTGGTGGGAAGAATAATGTTGGGAAAACAGCTTTTATGGAGGCGTGTTATCTTGGAATATCTTTGTACTCTAAAAATCAAAAAACATTTAAGGGATTAGATATATTTGATGATACTTTTGTAAAAGATTTAAAAAAGAAATTCAATATTTTAGCATTTCACAGAAGTCCAACAGATTTTTTTATGAATGAAAAATTTTCTACACCTAATTATAGAAGTTCAATATTTACAATTAATGAAATAGAATATAGTTATGAGGATGATATTAATGTTAAGAAAGATATTAATGCTGTCATACATAATCTAACTTTCATATCTACAATTGACATATTTAATGAACAAATTTCTGATAATATTTTTAAAATTAAACTATTAAATAAAGAAGATGAATTAAATTCTATTTTAAATGAAATTTTTAATATAGAAAAAGTTGATGTTATCCGAGATAGAGTTATATTTAAACAAAATGGGGAGTATCGAGACTTAAATCAATTTGGTGATGGAATTAAACATTTTTTACATATTATTTTGACACTATTTTTAAATCAAGATAGCATAGTCTATTTAGACGAGATAGAGAATGGTATCCACTATAGTAACCTTGATAAACTTTGGGAAATAGTCTTAAAAGTATCAAAAAAACAAAGCGTTCAAGTATTCGCCACAACACACTCAAAAGAGTGTATAGAGTCTTATGCTAGAGTGGCAAAAGAGTTAAAAGATGAAGAGATTTCGTTTATTAAATTGGGTAAAAATAGAGAAGATGAGATAAAAGCTATGGTCTATCCTTATGATTGGTTTATCGACTCGATTGAACAAGAAGAAGAGGTAAGAGGGTGGTAAGGATTTTTGTAGAAGGAATTGATGATGAAAAATTTATTATTCAGCTTTTAGCAGATTTGAAAAATAGTAATGAGATAGATGTCCCCAAGGCTTTTAAATTTGGTAGTGTTATTAATAGATTGGGTGGGAAAAGAAAACTTTTGGATGCAACACACTCAAAATATAACCAAGTCTCCAAGTTGATAGAGATTGGAGAGGTTGAAAAGGTACTTTTTATATTTGATTGTGATTTTGAAACAGATGATAAAAATTGTAATAGTATGAAGAAATCAAAAGAGTGTTTTGATAAATTATTACAAAAATTAAATTGGAATATTGAAACTGATGTACATATCTTTGATAAAAATTTAGACTATTTTTTGCTAGAGACTATCAATGATAAAGAGTGTTATGAAGATTTTGATAATTTAGTAAAATGTTTAGAAATTGAGACTCTCAAACCAAACAAAAAGCCCATCGCAAACCTCTATAGAGATTTATACCCTTATCCTAAATTTGATTTTAAAGATGATAGATTTAGACCATTAAAAAATAAACTACAAAACTTACTTAAGAGCCTAAAATGAAAACAAAAACACTAATAAAAAACTACTATATATTCTTAAGAGATTTCTCCTCTGACCTCTTTGATGATAAGTTAGGACACTACGCTTCAAGCCTTAGTTGGAGTACGCTTTTTGCGATAATTCCTCTTTTGGTTGTGGTACTTTATATCTTCACCTCTTTGCCTCTTTTTGATGATATATATGGAGATATTAGGACTCTCATATTCTCTAGTCTTATGCCTACAGAGTCTAAAATAGTGATGGAATATATGGATATTTTTGTAGCTAGTACCGATGACTTGGGCTATATTGGTGTGGTTTATGTACTATTTGCTATTTTTATGTTTTTCAAAAATTACGACTATATAGTCAATGATATATTTGATGTCCCCTCCCGTCCATTTTGGAAATCAATAGGAGTCTATAGCATATTTATCCTCACCGTGCCTATTATGATGGGACTCTCTCTCTACATCTCCTCCACACTCCAAAGCTACCTAGATATGAACAGTATTACAGATATGATACACCTCTATAGCGTCATACCATACTTCATAATATGGATGATGTTCTACACAGCATTCCAACTCTCAGCCAATGTCAAAATTAAAATCTCATCAGCCCTTATAAGCTCATTTATCACCTCTTTAGTATGGTATATATCAAAGAGCCTATTTGTATTTTATGTAGTATTTAACAAAACCTACTCCACTATATACGGAAGCATCAGCATATTACTATTTTTATTCTTATGGATTTATATCTCATGGGCGATATTTATCCACGGTTTGAAGTTTTGTAATATGTTGAATAGAGATGAAGAGATTGACCATATTTGATAAAATTTTATAGCAAAAGGGAAATAATATGACAAAAAATAGTCAATCTGAAAACAACATATTATAATATAAATATCTATTCAAAATGAAATTTATTATACAAGGACAAAAATGCAAAATATAAAAAAAATGCTTGATAGAGAAGTAGTTTCTCGTAATAGCTCTTTTGAACTTTCATCTGCTAAGCCTGACCCTTTAATGGTGGCTTCAAAATATAAAGATGAGACTATCTCTCTTATTTGTGCTTTGTTTGCGTATGGAAATGCACGGCTTATTGTTAAGTTTTTGGAGAGTTTGGATTTTGATTTGCTTGAAGAGAGTGAAGATGTGATATGCAAAGAGCTATCTAATCACTACTATAGATTTCAAAAGAGTGATGATGTGGTGGCTATTTTTATCGCACTCAAACGTCTTAGATGTGTAGATAGTATAGAAAATATATTTTATGATGGATATAAAAAAGAGAGTAATATTCTTGATGGTCTATGGAACTTTATTGATATACTTAAATCTCAATATAATCAAGATACACATGGATATAACTTTTTGGTAGGTAAAGTACCCAAAAAAGTAAATTTAGCAGGGACATATAAACGATATATGATGTATTTACGATGGATGGTACGAAAAGATGAGCTTGATATGGGGTTGTGGCAGAAGATAGATAAAAAAGATTTGATTATGCCACTTGATACACATACCTTTCAAGTTTCGCGACGGTTGGGTTTATTAGAACGCAAAAGCTATGATATGAGAGCTAGTATAGAGCTTACAGAGGTAATGAAAGGGTTTGATATAAGTGACCCTATTAAATATGATTTTGCACTTTATCGTCTAGGACAAGAGAAATTGGCTTAAATATTAAGGTGCAAAAGGGTATAATCGCACAATATTTAACTTATAAGAGGATGTTTTATGGAAGGTGTATTTACTTATTTAGGTGTGATTTTTAATCATCACGATAATCCACAATTGTTTTTCGTTGCACACTTAGTGCTAGTTACTATTATCATAATGGTAATAGCAAAGATGGCTGTTAGCAACTTAAGAGCTGTACCAACAGGTAGTCAAAATGTGATGGAGGCGTATCTTGGAGGTGTTATTAGTATGGGAAAAGATGTTATTGGCGAGAAGTTAGCTCGTAAATATCTTCCTCTTGTAGCAGCTATAGGTATATTTATTTTTGTATCAAATGTTATTGGTATTATACCTGGATTTGAGTCACCTACATCTAATATAAATGTAACTTTGCCTTTAGCTCTTTTGGTATTTTTCTACTACAACTATGAGGGTATTAGAGAGAATGGTTTTTTCAAATACTTCGCTCACTTTGCAGGTCCTGTAAAAGTACTAGCTCCATTGATGTTTCCTATTGAGATTGTATCTCATATCTCTAGGATTATATCTCTATCATTTAGACTTTTTGGTAATATCAAAGGTGATGATTTATTCTTATGGGTTCTCTTGATGCTTGTTCCTTTTATAGCACCACTTCCTGCTTATATACTTCTCACATTCTCTGCTGTTTTACAGACTTTTGTATTTATGATTCTTATCTATGTCTATTTAGCTGGTGCTGTAGCTATGGACGATGACCACTAAAGAGGAGATTAGAGTATGAGATTACAAGGTATGGTTCTAAATTTTGTACTCAATTTTCTGTTGGGTGTTGCGTGGGGATTTGTTTTTTTTGGAGCTTTTCTTCTCTCTTACTCTTTCTATCTATCTTATGATAATATACCATTTACTGTTATGAGTGTAATTTTTGGTATGTTACCTGGATTGATGGCTGTAGTGATAATAGAGCATCTAATAACTAGCAAAGAGAAACTAGCTCAACTCAAAGAACAGACACTACTACTTCAAAAACTACTTAATGAAAAAGAGGCTATACTCTCTTAGCGATTATAAATAATCAAAATAACTATTTCACAAGGAAACAACTATGTTTGAAACCGTCATAGGTCTTGAAGTTCATGTACAACTTAATACAAAAACAAAATTATTTTGCTCTTGCCCTACATCTTTTGCACAACACCAAAATATCAATACTTGTCCTACCTGTTTGGCTCTTCCTGGAGCATTACCTGTAGTCAATAAAGAAGCTGCGATTAAGGCTATGAGACTAGGATATGCTATTAATGCAAATGTAAATCATCACTCTATTTTTGATAGAAAATCATATTTCTATCCTGATAGTCCAACTGCTTATCAGATTACTCAACTTACCAAAGCAATTGTGCAAAAGGGTGAAGTGTTTATAGATTTAAAAGATGGCACTACCAAAAGAATAGGTATGACACAAGCCCATTTAGAAGCAGATGCAGGGAAAAATATGCATGAGGGAGCAATCTCAAAAGTAGATTTGAACCGTGCAGGAACACCTCTCTTGGAGATTGTATCAGACCCTGATATGAGAAGCTCAGAAGAGGCTGTTGCATATCTTAAAAAAATTCATGCTACTGTACGATACTTAGATATATCTGATGCCAATATGCAAGAGGGGTCATTTCGTTGTGATGTCAATGTCTCTATTCGTCCAATAGGTCAAGAGGAGTTTGGTACAAGAGTTGAGATAAAAAATATCAACTCATTTAGATTTGTAGCAGATGCTATAGCTTATGAAGTCCAAAGACAGAGTGAAGCGTATGAAGATGGAGTCTATGAGAGAGAAGTAAATCAAGAGACTAGATTATGGAGCGTAGCTGAGGGAGTTACTAAATCTATGAGAGGTAAAGAAGAAGCTGCTGATTATAGATATTTTCCAGACCCTGATTTGCGTCCTTTGATTGTGACAGAAGAGATGATAGCAGAAGCTAAAATTATGCCAGAACTTCCTGATGCAAAAGTCAAACGATATGTGGGTGAACTAGGTATCAAAAAAGATGATGCAGATGTGATTGTCACCAATAAAGAGATGGCGTACTATTTTGAAGCGATGTTAGAAGAGGGTGCTGTGGCTAAAACAGCTGTAACTTGGCTCACTTCAGAGCTTTTGGGAAGACTTAAAAAATTGGCGATTGCTATAGAAAACTCTCCTGTAGATGCAAAAACTCTAGGAACTCTAGTATCCAAAATATCAGATAACACTATTTCAGGAAAAGGTGGAAAAGAGTTACTAGACTATATGATGGAGAATGAGAGCCGTGATATAGATGGACTAATTGAAGAGTTAGGACTTACACAAGTGAGTGATGATGGAGCGATATTAGTTATAATTGATGAGATATTAGCTAATAATACCGATAAAGTGGAACAGTACAAACAAGGTAAAGATAAACTCTTTGGCTTCTTTGTGGGACAGACTATGAAAGCTAGTAAAGGTTCAGCCAATCCTAGCAAAGTAAATGAGTTATTAAAACAGAGATTATCATAACTCTACGATGAGACTATTATGATAAAGGGCTTTTGTCGTGCATTACTTGACGATGTAGAGAGTCCTTATAAACGCTATTTTGATAGCTTTATGATAGTGCTTATTATACTATCCACAACTCTGCTTGTGGTAGATAAATCAGAAACTATTCCTTATTGGTTATATAATTTTGACCTCTATTTTGTCACATATCTATTTGCTGTAGAGTATCTTTTGAGATTATGGATATATGATGATGGATTGCTTCATTATACTCTAATTGATAAGATTAAGAATAAACTCAAATATATATTCTCACCTCCTGCTATTATAGACTTTATAGCCATCTTCCCACAATTTAGAATTATAAGACTTCTCAAATTATATCGTTATATGAGAGGTGCATCCAGCCTATTTGAAGCACTTGTCAAGAAGCGATTTGAGTTTATATTTTTGGGATATATGCTTTTGGGTGTTACTTTTACATTTGGCTCTATCTTTTATCTATTAGAGTTTGGTATCAATAAGAATATTAACTCCTATTTTGATGCGATATATTGGACATTTATTACTATCTCTACAGTAGGATATGGAGATATAGTACCAGCAACACAGATGGGTAAAATGGTCTCTGTATTAAGTATTATTGTGGGGGTAGGTATGATTTCATTTGTAACTTCTATGATGGTATCAGCATTTTCAGAGAGATTTAATGAGCTTCGTAACCAAGATAGTATCAATTATCTATACAAGATGAAAAATATTATTATCATTAATGGCTATGGACATCTAGCCCAAACAATAATCAAAAAGCTAAGTATCAAAAAAATTTATACACCTATAATAATTGAGAATGACAAAGAAAAAGCTCAAATAGCTATACAAAATGGATATAGAGTGATAACAGCAGATGGTTCAAGTGCAAGGATTATCAAGATAGTTTATAAAAAGAGAAATAATATAATAGCTATGCTTACTCTAAGTAATTCCGATATAGATAATATCTATTTTATCTTAAATGCAAAGAGTATCTATAGTCAATCAAAGGTATATACAAGAATAAATCAACTAGCCCTAAAACCACAATATATAGGGACAAAAGTAGATGGATTAGTAGAACCATATAATATAGTAAATAAAAAGGCTTTTGACTACCTCAAACGACATGCTATAGAGGAAGAGAAGAGTATATTCTTTTTTGGATATACACATAAAAGTAGTCAAATATGTGCAAAACTTAGAGATGAGTACATAGATATAACAATCTATGAGATAGATACCGTAAGATATAAACAAGCTCTAGAAGATGGTTTTAGTAATATAGTATTGATAGACGATGACTTCAATAAATCAGAGATAGATGATTACTCCATAGCAGTATGTGCAATGAATGAAGAGGCACTAAATGTATATTATGCAATAACACTAAGAACCAATGGATTTGTCAATGAAATAGTAGCCCTATCAGATAGCAAAGAGGACAATAGAAAACTAATATTAGCAGGTGTGAGTAAAATATTTGATATGTATGAAGAGAGTGCTTTACAATTTGTAGAGATGATAGAGAAGTGTCCCAAAAGCTAAAAAGCTTTCGAGGCAAGGAAGCTAGACTTATTTGTTAAGTGTAGCGATATAATCTGCAAGTTCTTTAAGAGTTGCTTCATCAAGTGCAGCAACTTTAGTTTTCATAAGACCACCCATACCGTGAGCATCTAATGTACCAGCTTTGTAACCTTTAAGTTGCTCTAGTGTTTTAGCAGCATCTTGACCACCAATTACAGCTGATTTACCCATAGCTACTTTTTCACCTTTTGTACCATGACAACCTGCACAAGAACCAAATGCCGCAGCACCGTCAGCCATAAGTAGTGTAGATCC
>JASFZJ010000028.1:0-11834 GCA_045267865.1 Sulfurovum sp.
CAAATTAAAACTTCAGTTATAAATATATCGCCTCAACAAATGAAAAAACTACCAAGTATTGGTGGCGAACCAGACTTTGCTCAATATCTACAAATTTTACCCGGAGTTGTATCTTCAGGAGACCAAGGTGGTCAGTTATATATAAGAGGAGGCTCTCCTATTCAAAATAAAGTACTTATGGATGGAATGACTATTTACCAACCATTTCATTCTATTGGTTTTTTCTCAGTTTTCGATTCAGATATTATTAGAAATGCCGATGTATATACTGGTGGCTTTAACGCTCAATATGGAGGTCGAATTTCTTCAATTATGGACATTTCTATGAGAGATGGTAATAAAAAGAAATTTAGTGGAAAAGCCTCAGCGACAACTTTCGGAGGCAAACTGATGCTAGAAGGGCCAATAAAAAAACAAACTATGGAATCTAACGGAAGTTCGTCATATATTCTTTCGGCAAAAACTTCTTATTTAGATAAATCTTCTACACTATTCTATAATTATGTTAATGATGGAGAAGGACTACCTTTCGATTACACCGACTTATATGGTAAAGTATCGTTTAACGCAAAAAATGGTAGTAAAATAAGTCTTTTTGGATTTAATTATACCGATCACGTTAAATACCAAGCTATTTCAGATTTGAACTGGAGGAACTATGGATTTGGAACTAGTATGTCGTTAGTACCGGCAAATTCTAAAGCTATTATTAAAATAAATGCATCCTTTTCTGATTACAAAATAGCTTTAGCTAATACCGATAATTTACCAAGAGAAAGTGGATCTAATGGGTTTAATTTTGGACTAGGTTTTATTTACTATTTAGGAAAAAACCAACTTGATTATGGAGTAGAAATTGGAGGAGGAAAAACTACATTCGACTTTTATAATTCGGCAGGAATGCACATAGAACAAGAAGATAATGTTACTAATTTATCATTTTATGGGAAAATGAAATTTACATTTGGTAAACTTCTAATAGAACCAGGCTTAAGAATTATTAGTTATGTTTCGGCAGGTGAAATTTCGCCAGAACCAAGAATAGGTGCAAAATATAATGCCACCGATTTTTTAAGATTTAAATTAGCAGGTGGGTTCTATTCTCAAAATCTTATTGCAATTAATTCTGATAGAGATGTAGTAAACTTATTTTCTGGTTTTGTATCAACACCACAGTCACTACCTTCTACCTACCGTGGTGAAGAAGTTACAAGTAAATTACAAAAATCTAAACATTTAATAATTGGTACCGAAGTAGATTTAATGAAACATTTATCGCTTAATGTTGAAGGATATTATAAATTAAACTCTCAACTAATAAACATAAATAAAAATAAAATTTATTCTGATGTTCCTTCTAATGCACAAAAAGAAGATTATTACAAAAAAGATTTTATTATTGAAACAGGAAATGCTTACGGTGTAGATTTTTTACTTTTCGTTTTTGTCCTCTATTATAAGCTACCGTATTAAAAACAAACCATATAATAAAGACTATCAAAAACAAAATTATATATAGCTCAATATCTTCTATTGATTTGATATATTCTACTATTTCCATATCACTTTCCTAAACAAAATTCACCAAACATCTTATCAAGTATCTCTTCACTATCATAAGGCTTAGAGATAGAAGAGAGAGATTTTATCGCCTCTTGGAGATGATACGAGAAAAACTCCAACTCACCATTAAGCAGAGGTCTCTTAGCCTCTTGAATAGATAGTTTGGTACGATTAACGGCATCTACTTGCCTACTTGAGATAAGCATCAGTTCGTCACCTTCTCCAATAGTATCAAAAAGCTCTTTAAGTCTATCTGTAAGTTTGACAAAAGAGCGTTTTGCACTCACCTCTATTACCTCATAACTACTCAAAAGAGACTGGTCAAAGATAGAAGGCAAATCAGATTTATTGAGAGCGACCAATATATGTTTATCTTTTAACTCTTCCATTAGAGATAACATCTTTGCATCTTCTTCATCAAAAATAGAAGAGTTATCAAACAATACTACTACCACATCAGCCTCTTTTATTGAAGAGAGAGACCTCTCTATCCCTATCTTCTCTATAGTATCCTCAGAGTCTCGTATCCCTGCTGTATCTACTAGCCTTATAATATGCGAACCTATGCGTATCTGCTCTTCAATGGTATCTCTTGTTGTTCCTGCTATATCACTTACTATCGCCCTATCATAACTCAAAAGTGCATTAAGAAGTGAGCTTTTACCTACATTTGGTTTGCCCACTATCGCTACTCTAAAGCCCTCTATAAGCCCTCGTCTTCTGTGTGTTGTCTCCACAATTGTATCTATCTGCTTGGTTAGAGAATCTAATTGAAGTGTGATACTATCCATAATATCTGTGGGAATATCCTCTTCTGCATAATCAATCAGTACCTCTGAATAGGCTAGAGATTTTAAAAGACCCTCACGATTCTTATCTACAAACTCTCTTAACTCTCCTCGCATCTGCTTGGCTAATATTTTTACAGCATCTACACTTTTGGCTTCAATTAGCTTTGAGATAGCTTCTGCTTCGGTGAGATCTATTTTGCCATTTAGAAATGCTCTTTTGGAGAACTCTCCTGCTTGGGCTAGTCTTACGCCATACGAGGTGATAGTATCTAAAATCTCTTGGGCAACAACTAATCCACCATGACACTGAAATTCTACTATATCTTCACCCGTAAAGCTATTGGGTGAAGTAAATAATATCATAATAGCACGGTCTATAAGTTCGTCTGAATTATTATATAATGAAGTGAGATGGGCGTATCGTGGAGTTATATCTATTTTGTGGGAGATTTTTTGAGCAATATCTAATGAGGCTTTGCCACTAACTCTTATGATAGAGATAGAGGCTACACCTGTGGCTGTAGCGATGGCAACTATAGAGTTATGCATTTTTCTTGTTGTTATTAAAATCATTTATAACAACAAACTTTTTACCCTCTTTTGCTGTTTTTACTGCTACATATTTATTTGGAAATCGCTCACGCAACTGCTCTAAGGCAATTTGAACTAATATACCGTCCAAAAATCTTGTTTTACCTTTACCATTTTTCTCTACAGTCTCTATCACAGGCTTCATATAGTTGCGTATCATATCTTGTTGAGTTGTAAGAAATTCAGCAATTTCAAGCTTGATAAATAGCTCATATTTAGTGTGAAGCCAGTTGAATATCATATATGAGAGAGCATTGTATCTATATCCCTCTTTACCAATAAGTAACGCTGCATCATCACCATCAATAAATATAAGAGCCGTATTATCTCGTACATCTACTTCAATAACATCAATCTCAAAACATGAGTGAGATAGAAGCTCTTTTAGTTGGTTTTCTATCAAAAGAGCCAACTCATCATAAACAATAGTCTCCTCTTTTGTATCTTCTTGAAGCTCTTTTCTATCTTGTTTGATTATATCTTTTATCTTTGGTTTTGACTCTTTTTTATCAGCATTAAAAAAGCTATTAACGATACTATCATTTTTAAGTTTTGGCTCTTCTTTTATCTTCTCTACAGGTTTGGCTACCTCTATAGTGGAAGTCTCCTCCACCTTTTGCTCTTTTGGTACTTTTTTAATTTTAGTTATACTTGCTACTTTAGAAGCAGTGCTTTGTTTACAACTTGCTACTATAATAGCACTCTTTTTGAAAAGTCCCAACATACCTTTTGATGGATACTGTATAACCTCATATTCAAGATTAGATATAGTACATGACAACTCTGTCGCTGCTTTTTGGTATGCCTCTTCTAGTGTAACGGCTTCAACTCTTATCATTTATTATCCTTAACTTTTTTGTGCAACTCTATAGCCTCTTCTTTGTGTTTGGCATACATATAGTTGATGAAATACTGTTGTGCTATGGTAAAGAGGTTATTCACCAACCAATATAGTACAAGTCCTGATGGGAAGTATATAAAAAATACTGTCATAATTACAGGGAAAAATTTAAATATCTTCTCTTGAAGAGGGTCCGTGAAGTTTGTTGGTGTGATTTTTTGTTGGAAAAACATAGATGCACCCATCAATATTGGGAGTACAAAATAAGGATCCATAACAGCTAAATCTTCTATCCATAATATCCACTCAGCTCCCTGAAGCTCAACAGCATTGAGTAGAACACGATAAAGTGCAAAAAATACAGGAATTTGAAGTATTAGAGGCAGACATCCACCCATTGGGTTTGCTCCATGCTTCTTGTACATATCCATCATCTGCACATTCATCTTGGCAGGATCACCTTTATATTTCTCTTTTATCTCCTTCATTTTTGGTGCGAGGTCTTTGAGTTTCTGCATAGACATCATACCTTTGTATGATAGAGGGAAGAGTATAAGCTTCACTAAAAGTGTAAAGAGGATAATCGCCCAACCCCAGTTACCTACATAGTCATTTATCCATAATAAAACTACAAAAAATGGTTTGGCTAAAAATGAGAACCAACCAAACTCAATAGCATCTGTAAGCTCTGGATTTATAGCTCGTAGGGTCTTTTCATCTTTCTCCCCGATATATCCACCAATAGTAAAATTTTCATTACCTTGAACAAATATAAGTGGATCACCATTTGCTTCTTTTATGATAGAGACATCAATTCCCTTGTTAAAATCAAAAAATATAGAGGCTACATAACGGTCAAATGATGAAGCAATTTTAGCTTGTTTATAGGTCTCATAACCCTCAGCATCACCATCTTCGATAGTATTAATAATACCATCAGCACCTTTTATCAATACTCCACGAACAAGCATATACATAGATTGGTCAGCTACAGGTCTATGCCCTGGAGTAATAAAATATGGAGTAGGTATTGAAGTCTTAACCGTGATACTATACTCACCTGTTGGCTTAAATATAATCTCTTTGGTTACTACTACAGTTGAGAGAGTTTGTTCTAATACAAGCTTCTGCTCTCCATTAGTCAAATCAATCTTTTCACTACCACTCTTTACAATATAAGGAGTCTTAAATGCCTCTTCATTAAGTTTAACATCAGAAAATCTTATCTCTAATGGTCTCACCTCACTTGGGCTTAACATTTTAAGATTATTACCCTTATCATCTCTAAACTTACTCTCCAATAATTCAACTTGTCCAATCCGTCCATACTCATCTATACTATAGATAAAGTTAGTAGATACAACAGAAGCTAGAACTCTAAAAGAGCTAACTGGTGCTAATGTTGTACTAGGCTTGTTACTATTAGTTACAATTGGTGCACTATTATCATTAGTTGTAGTGACAGTCGGTGCTTGGTTTGTTGCGAGAGTATGTGTTTTAGTTTGATTAGTCTCAATCTGTGTTGTTTTGAGAGTGGGTTTGGGTACAGGAAATAAATATCCATATCCTACAAATACCAAAAGTGATAGTACGAGTGCTAGAGTAAGTCGTTTTTGAAGATCTTGTTGTTCCAAAATTATACCTTTTGTTGTGTTATTAATAGTATAGTGTTATATGTGTTAAATTATGTTAATGCAGAACACTTTTTGAGTGCGTTAAGGTAAGATTTGCTTGTTATATTGTATTTCTCTTCAATTAGTGCTGGTTTTGCAACCAATACAAAAGACCCTGTTGATAAGAGGTCTATATTTTCAATAAAATGTGCTCTTAATAAACGCTTTGCTCTGTTTCTATACACTGCATTACCAATTTTTTTACTCGCCACAAAACCTACCTTGAATTCACTACTCTTTTTATAAAAAAGTACAAAGTAAGCAGTATGCCATCTCTTCGTTGAACGATTATATACTATATTAAACTCTTTAGTAGTTTTAATTCTAGTAAAATGTTTTATAGAACTAATGGTATTACTCCAAAAGCTTTATACTGATAATCTTTTTCTACCTTTAGCTCTTCTAGCTGAAATGATTTTTCTACCATTTTTTGTCTTCATTCTCAATCTAAATCCATGTGTTCTTTTTCTCGGTGTGCTATGGGGTTGGTATGTTCTTTTCATCTTGAAATTTCCTTGATAGTTTGTACCTTATTTTAAGTAAGGTTTATTTGGACGAAATATTACAATAAACCCCCTTAAAGTATGGTATAATTCTGACATGAAAAGATTAGATAATATAACGATACCCTCACCATGTTGGCTACTTAATGAAAGAAGTCTCATAAAAAACCTGCAAATCATATCAGATATAAAAAAACCCACCAACGCAAAAGTGCTACTAGCACTTAAAGGATATGCTCTATGGAAAAGCTTCGATACCCTCAAACCATATCTTGATGGATGTTGTGCTAGTGGACTCCATGAGGCACTATTAGCAGATGAAGAGTTTGGCAAAGAGGTACACACATACTCCCCTGCATTCAAAGATGAAGAGATAGATAAAATAGCTAAAATCTCCCACCACATAGTCTTTAACAGCCCCTCACAGTTTGAAAGATTTGCACCCAAAGCCAAAGAGATAAATCCCAATATATCACTAGGGCTTCGCATAAATCCAGAGTTCTCACAATCACCCAAAGAGATGTATAATCCATGTGGGTTATACTCAAGGCTAGGAACTACTATAAATAATATAGATGAAAATATCATCAATCAATGTGATGGATTACACTTCCATGCACTCTGCGAACAAGATAGCACAGCACTAGAAGGAGTATTGAGAGCCGTTGAAAAAAAGTTTGGAAAATACCTACACCAAATGAAATGGCTCAACTTCGGAGGAGGTCACCACATCACAAGAAAAGGCTACGATATAGAGAGACTTATAAATCTCATTATCAAATTTAGAGATAAATACGACCTCCAAATATACCTAGAACCAGGAGAAGCTATAGGTTGGGAGACAGGAACACTCATAACCACAGTCCTAGATATAGTAGATAATGGCATCAAAATCGCTATCCTAGACATATCTTCAGAAGCCCATATGCCTGATACTATTATTATGCCATATCGTGCAGATGTAGAGGGAGCAGATGAAGCAAACAAAAAAAAGTTTACCTATAGATTAGGAGGCAATAGCTGTCTAGCAGGAGATATTATGGGTGATTACAGTTTTGATAATCTTCTCAATATTGGAGATAAAATAGTATTTGAAGACCAAATGCACTATACAATGGTAAAAGCCACAACATTCAACGGAGTCAAACTACCATCAATCGCGATAGAGAGAGAAGATGGGAGTATAGAAGTTGTTAGAGAGTTTGGATATGAAGATTTTAAAGGAAGATTATCGTAGGAGAGAAATTTATCTCTATATAATTGATATTCCCAACTTCTTGTCAGTTCTTGTATTATAAAATATGCTCACCTGTATAGAGAGTAGTATTTTTCTAATCTTCTCTGGAGATAGTTTGATATATTGGTCTTATTTTCAAATCAAATCTTAAATTTACTTCCCTTTTTTAAGTATATGCAGATACTCATAAGTTTTGGTAGCTTTATGGTTTCTATTTTCTGTTTTATCTGCTTTAAATCGTTGATACTCTTTTTGTACCACACTATATTCACCATATCTTTGCATAATAGTTTTAACATCAGACTCACTCATCAAGCCCTCATTGTTATAGCTCAAAAAGATATATTCAAATTTAGCATTTTTAATTAACTCTTCAAAGCTATTATGCACTTCTCTCTTTTGACAATATAGAGAACGATTATACTCCCTAAGCCCTGTAACTCCTTTGGGAATGAAATTATCATACTTAGTAATTGTATTTAATATATGATAATTGGCACTATATTGACGATGATTATAAGGTGGGTCAAGATATAAAATATCTCCTTTTATCTTTTTGATTAGCTCATTACTATCTCTATTATAGACTTTATGACTGTTTTTATTTTTGATAAAATAAGCAGGTGCTAACACCAACTCTTTGGACGCAGGTTTTTTGATATGCTTCAAAAATGCTCCATAAACACTAGCAGTATTTGCCACCTTATCAGCACTCTCCAAAAGAGAAGCCAATAAAAAATAGTATAAATCATCTTTTATATCTTTATTATCATACCACTCTTTTATTTTAGTTCTAATAGTATCAATCTTTTTACCATTTTCATCACTAAAATATTGGCGATTACTACCACTACCCATACAGTAGTTTTGATATATAAATCCATTATCAATCAGAGGTAAATTATTGAGTTCATCAATATATTTGAGTTTATCTTTTATATTTTTATGATTTTCAATATAGTTTCTATTTAATATATAACTATAATGTTCTAAATCATTAGATATAACCCTCTTGACATTCTTTTTGAATGTTCTACCAATAATACCAGTCCCTGCGAACATATCACAAAAAGTTTTATCTGATAAATCATTACCAACTACTTTTTTTACTTCATCTTCTATCCACGAAGATAGTTTTAGTTTTGAGCCGATATAGTTCAATTTAATCCTTTTTATTCTCAATAATCTCTAATGGACTAACCCCTAAAAAATTTGCTAATTGGATAACATTACTTTTTATAGGTTCAAATCTTTCAGATAAAATATTAGAAACTTGATTTTTAGAGATACCTAAGCCATCTGCTAATTCAGTTTGATTTTCTATCTTCTTCTTTGCCATCAACTCTTTTACCTTGAATTTGTTTATTTTCATAATTATATCCTATTTAATTTAAAAATACAAGTATTTTATTAACTTTATAATAATATTTTATTAATTTTTTATTTTAAGTTCTTGTCTAAATGCTATAGGGTCATGCCAATAACAACCACTACAACCTATTTTATCTCTATAATTTATATCACCTTTTATAAAAGATACTGTATAGCCCAATAATTTAGCATCATATCTTAAATTTGTCTCTTTACACTCTTTACAAAATTGTCTTTTAGCATCATTTGCAGGTTTACTTAATGGTTGAAAGTCATCTAAAACTTGTGTTTTAGTATTCATAATTCTCTCATCAATTTTTCTACCATCTTTATGGTCTACTTCTACTTTATGGTCACAACTTTTATTTGTTCCTAAAATAATACATCGTTCTTTTGATATTTCTTTTTTAATATCTGCTCGTATTGTTTGAGATATATTTTTATCATTTGAAGTATTGAAACCATTGAGTCGTATTCTATCAATTTTATTTCCACTCGTAATTGATTTATCGACTTCTAAATTATACTGTTTGGCTAAAGAAGAGGATTTTCGCCCCCAATTTAAACCATTTAATAACTCTAAAGATGAATAATCATTAATAAATTCTGTTGTATCTACCCATCTTGATATACCATCTTTATTTGGATTTGCTAATTCTATGAATAATTCTTTTTGTGTTGGCATAAATCAAACTCCTCTTTTGTATTTTTCATCTCTAAAAAAATCATCTATTTCAGTATGTAAAATATCCATTAAATCAGATAAAAGATTAACAAATTTTTCTATATCTTGGTATTTTTCAAATGTATAAGCAGATTCTCCGTGAGCTATAGCATTTCTTATTGTAAGCAGTTTCTCTAAATCCAACTTATAATCTTGAAAATTATCAATACTTAGGTTAAATTTTAAACATATATCTTTTAAAACTTGAAATTTTAAATTTGATTTAACATCAATCTTTGTACCAAATTTAACATCCTCAGTTAATTTATCAAAAATAAGACTTAAGTGCTTTACTTTTTTATCATAGCCTAAACTATTTTCCAAGCTTTTGATATTTTCTTCATAAGCATTTGTTAATAAGTTTATATGAAAATCATTATATTGATATTCTAAAGAATTTAAATATTTATTTATTTTTCTTAAACTTGAAACTACAAACCCTTCCCAATGAGCATATATCATAGGTATCGTTGATTTTAAGATTAGTTTATTCAATTCTTTATCATCTAATTTTTGACAAATAATTTCAATCTTTTTCAATTCTAGATTTCGCCAATCCTTATCGGCTTCTATCTCTTGCAAAATTTTAAGATACATCAAAAATCTCAATAGTTCGGTCTATTTTTTTTCTCATCCTGCTTAATAAATAAGTTCTATGTCCTGAAAATTCTCTATAATCTTTATCATCTTTTAAGATGCTGACATTATCTATAAATAATTGATTGTTATTATCATACTTATTATAAAATTTGTTAGCAATAAAAAGTATTGAATCATATAAATTCTCACTAAATTGATGATTTCTTGCTTTAAAAATATTTGCATCAAAATTATTTTTTAAAAATTTTAATATTTTTTCAAAATTTTCTTTTTCTTCTGAAATATTTATTATTTTTTTTCCCAAATAAATTTCTTCCATAAAGCTATCTAAAAAATCTTCCATACTATGTTTTATCTTAAGATTTTTATATTCATGTTTAAATGCAAGAAACCTTAAAACCAATTCAACTAAATACATTTCATCTTTTAAGTTTTGGTTTATAGGTATTAGTTCTTGAAAATGTTCGTTTTCTGACAACTCTTTTAATAAGTTATTGAAATCACCTAAAAATATACAATTTCTAACTTCTTGAACACTAAGTGGAGAAGATGAAGTATTTAATCTTTTAAATAGATGATACTTCATATTGAAATTACTATCCCATCTTAATATTTCTACTCTACACACAGCTCTTTTAATAGTTAATTTCATTTTTAAAGGTAAGCTCTCAACAGTTTTATTATTTAAGACATCTTCTGTTAGTTCACCTGATGTTAGTTTTCTACATTCCTTTTCTTTTTCAATACTTAAGCCTTTTAAGATACCAAAAAATGATAAAATAGTAGAAATTCTTTGCAACCCATCAACTAATTCCCATTTACCATCTTCATCTTCAGCTACAAATATTGGTGGAATAGGTACTCCTAATAGAATTGATTCAATAAAATCACTTCTTTGTTGGATATTCCATCTAAAAGCTCTTTGATACTCTGGAGAAACTATTAAATCACCATCTTCATAGATATTCATAATCTCACCAAAAGACATATCTAATCTATCACTTCTTAAAGTATTTCTTAACTCTGATACTTTATTCTCAATTTCACTCATATTTAAAACTCCTTCTTAAAAACATAAATATACTCATGTTTAAATATATAATAATCACTACTCAAAGCTCTATATCTCCAAATACCACCTACTCCTAATTTACCACGATTGCCCTCAATATTTTTGATAATAGTACCTTTTAGCTTTACTTTGAAGTTTCTTTTTATCATATCCATACAGTAAAATCCCAATGGTACTACTTCACTATTTTTATATACATCACCTATGACAATGGCAAAATACCTATCTTTTTCCAAATGTTTGAGGCTATTCTCACAAATAATCTTAAACTTTTTTACAAAAGCATTGATATTGTCTATTTGTGATAAATCATTCTTATCTTCTGTAAATTTGACTATATCCATATATGGTGGGTGCATAAGTACGAATTGTACACTATTTGAATGAAACTTTTGATTAGCATACTCTATATTTTTATCTACTTCTATGCTATCTAGTGAGTTACAACTATTGATATGAAAGTTATCTGCATAAGTTCCATCACTCATAGACTCATTTACATACTTTAGCATTTTTGGATTTATATCAAAGCCTATATATCTACGGTTAAGCTTTTCACACTCAAAAAGCGTAGTGCCACTTCCCATAAATGGTTCTAATATAATATCATTCTCTTTGGTATATCTTCTAATTAGTTGATTTGGAACTTGTGGTATAAAGTTACCATGGTAGATATTTTTGTGTTTACCACTCTTGTCCCTTTGGTCTATTATCCATAGAGAGTCAGTATTTATATCCAACTCTTTCCAGTCTTTTATATTTAGGTCATTATATTTCATACCCGACATTCATCACCCCTATAACCTTAAATGAATATAATAAGGAATTAATATATAAACAAGGAGTACACCATCTGTTTCATAAAAGT
>JASFZJ010000029.1:0-7832 GCA_045267865.1 Sulfurovum sp.
TTTAAGTTGCTCTAGTGTTTTAGCAGCATCTTGACCACCAATGATAGCTGATTTACCCATAGCTACTTTTTCACCTTTTGTACCATGACAACCTGCACAGGAACCAAATGCTGCAGCACCATCAGCCATAAGTAGTGTAGAACTAGCAAGTAATATAGCGATTGCAAATTTTTTCCTTTTTTTTCCTTTTATTTCATAGATATTTAGAGGTATTTACATTAAAGTAAATCTTCAACCTTATATTTATATCAAAAAACAGTTAATAAGTTGGTAATTTTCCTGAATCTTTGGCATATTCATATACAAAATGGTATATGTCTGAAACATATTTAGTCTCTATTTTTGCTTTTGGACATATTTTGTGTAGTTCATTTCTAAATTTACCTGCACCGTAAATAGCTTCCCACTCATCTTGAGTATGTTTTCTTGCGAAACTAGCTGTAGATATGCCACAAACATATTGTAAATTTTGAAAATAGTAGTTATGTCCTCTTGTTGAATTTGAAAATAGAGTTGTTGTAATCAAAATAAAACCAAACATAGTAAAAATTAACCTTTTTATCATAATATTTTTATCTTTCTTCTCATTTTGAGATTTTGTATTTTATTAATATATTGTGTAGATATTGTGTACATTTTTAGCGTAATCTACCAAAAATTTTAAACTTTTCCCAATATACATCTATCGCCTCATCAAGCTCTCTATTGCTTAGTGAAGTCCTCTTTTTGATACCATAACTCTCTATAAATAGGTCAAACATCATTGATATATCTTTTGATGGATGTTTTATATAATGTTTAATACCTATTTTCATATTTTTTTC
The DNA here is from genome assembly GCA_045267865.1 of Sulfurovum sp. Lineage (GTDB taxonomy): Bacteria > Campylobacterota > Campylobacteria > Campylobacterales > Sulfurovaceae > Sulfurovum. The sequence goes on from JASFZJ010000029.1 coordinate 825, forward strand.
ACTGCCATATATAAGTAGATAACGCATAAACATCTTCTGTAGAGAGGTAGGTAGCTCTGCGTGGCATGGTATGCAGTTTCTCTCATAGCTATCTTTACTATAAGAGCCAGATAGTAGTAATATACTCAAAATAAAACTCTTTATCATTTTAAGACCATTTTAATATCATCTTTGTACCTATATTTTTTTCTGCTTCTACCTTGATTGATATATTGTACTCATCAAGTATATTTTTAACTATACTAAGTCCTACACCAAATCCACCCTCTGCATCATTAAACCTTCTGTATCTATCAAATATCATTGGTATCTGTTTGGCTTCTATTCCTATACCTGTATCCCATATACTAAGCTCACTTTCTCTAAGTTTTATGCCTATTATACCGTTTCGCTTATTATATTTAATAGCATTTGAGATAAGATTATCTATAACTCTTGTTAATTTTCTTCTATCCATAGTTATAGAAACATCTTTTAAGTCTAATTGGCAAGATAAATGCTTTGATTGGGTTAATATACTAAAATATTCTGTTCTATTCTCTATAAGCTTTTTTATATTTATAATATCATTTTCATTTTCTCTCTCTTGTTCTAGGGTGAGATATGTCAAATCTTTATAGAGCATAGAGACTGTTTTCGCAGCTATATTTATTCTGGTTAATCTTATATTATTTTTATCAGTCATAATAGAGGTATCCATCATCTCTATATTGGCAAGTATAGATGAGAGAGGTGTATTAAGCTCATGAGTTGTATCTTTGATAAACCTATCAAGTAACATCATAGAGTCTCTCATAGGCTTAAGAAATAGTTTAGCTAAAAAGAGTCCAAAAATTAGAAATAGGATAAAAAATGATAAAGAGTATCCAAAAATATCCTTTAATACCTCTCCTCTCCACTCTTTATTGTCTTTTATCTCTATAATAAGATACCTTGTGCCTAGATAGAAGTTATCAAGACTTTTTACTAAATGTATATAGTTATCTTTTAGGTATATCTCTTTGTCGAAGCGAACAATATTATCTTCTAGCGTTGAGAAGATTTTATTATACTCCAAATCATATATAGCCGATTGAAATCTAGGGTCGAGAGGATATGTCACCCTCTCATCAAAAAAGTGATGAAGTACTTTAAGTCTTTTGGTCTGTATATACGCATATTTGGTAAGCATAGCTCTTTGGTCATAGAGCATTAGCTTCTGCTGACCCTCATAATAAAATATAGATATGATACCAATCATAAATACAACCATAGATATATATAGAGTTAGAAATCTATATAGTGATTTTTTTTCACTTTTGAGAAGTGAATTTGTAGCCTTGTTTTTTGATACTAACAATTCTATCCTTACCTATAAGTTTACGAAGGTTTTTGAGATATGTACGCAGAGCCGTATCACTAGGATTCTCATTAAAATCCCATAAATGGCTATATATCCTATCATGTACTAGCACCTCACCGTCATTTTTCATAAATAGATTAAGTAACATAGACTCTTTATGTCCTAGAGATACTACTTTATTGTCTATAACCAATTCACTATTCTTACTATCATAAGAGATATTTGGAGATATATCTATTAAGACTTTATCTTCATGGAAAAATCCTCTCTTTAGTAGTGTATCTACTCTAATTTTTAGCTCTTTGAGTATAAATGGTTTGCGTATATAGTCATCACAACCACTATCAAATCCCCTCTCTAAATCATCTACTGAGTCTAGTGCTGTAATAAATATAGCAGGGGCTACCACATCTCCATCTCTAGCCTCTTTGAGTAGAGCAAATCCATTAATTCCAGGAGTATTTACATCCAATAGAAGTAGGTCATATTTACTCTCATAAAGTTTCTCCTGAGCCTCATATCCATCATATACAGATACAACATCATACCCCTCGTCCTCTAAAAACTCTCGTATAGTCTCATTTAGGTTAGAGTCATCTTCTAATAGTAATATTTTGGGCTTCATCTAAACACTCTGCTTAATCCAGCTCTGAAGCCTACCAGCACTCAAAGCTCCTGTTACTCTTGTCTTCTCTTTCATATCTGCAAATATAATCAAAGTAGGAATACTCTGCACACTATATCTACTCCCCAAAGCACTCTCATCTTCTGTATTTACTTTCAAAAACTGTGCTTCTAATGGCATAACCAAAGCCACCTCTTTAAATGCAGGTGTCATCTGCCGACAAGGACCACACCAAGGAGCCCAAAAATCAACAATAAGAGGAATATCTGAATTGGCAAGGAAAAAATCTAACTTATTCCCATCAACCTCAATAGGACTACTATCAAGAAGAGACTTTTGGCAATGACCACAATTAGCCTTATTGTAAGACTCTTTTTGAGGAATACGATTAACTTTGATACAATGAGGACACACAACTGTAATATTCATAATAAAAACTCCAATTTTAGGATTATATTTAGATATTATATCAAATAAAAGTAAATTAGGATTAACAATGGCAAAACAAGAGCTAATATTGGGTGGAGGATGTTTTTGGTGTACAGAAGCAGTCTTTGAAATAATCAAAGGTGTAAGTGCCGTAGAGAGTGGTTATGCCAATGGAGAGATACCCAATCCAACTTATAGAGATATATGCACAGGAGAGTCAGGATACGCAGAGGTAATTAAAATATCTTTTGATGATGAGATTATATCTACAGAGAGATTATTAGAGATGTTTTTCGCTTCACACAACCCAACTACCCTAAACCAGCAAGGAGCAGATAGAGGAACACAATACCGTTCTACTATACTCTATAGTGATGAAGTGACCAAAGAGTTAGCCCAAACTATCAAAGAGAAATCACAAAAAAATTATTCAGACTCAATAGTAACCATAATAGAACCACTAAAAAACTATTATGAAGCAGAAGATTATCATCAAGATTACTATAGACAAAATAGTACACAAGGCTACTGTATGGCTGTAATACCTCCCAAAATAGAGAAAGTAAAATCTCTATTTGGTGAGAATGTTGTGGATTAAGAGTTAAATTAAAAAATTATATAGTCTCACGAAGAGACCATATATTACTCCTATAAAATATCAATCCCACAAAGGCTCTGTATTTCCTGAGCCTGAGTTAGTCATAAAACCTGAACTATTTTCAACCAAACCTACATCCCAACCACTCAAATTGTGGTCACTAAATGCACTAGCTCCATTAAGCATTCCATTGAGAAACCTTACTTTAGATACATCCCAAGAGCTAATATCACCGTTAAATGCAATTGCTCCTGAAAACATATTACTCATATTGGTTACACTAGATATATAAGCTATTGTCCAAGTACTAATATCTCCATTAAATGCTATTGCTGAATAAAACATAGCATTCATATCTTCTACCAAAGATATATCCCAAGATGAAAGGTCTTGATTGAATGTCTCTGTATATGAAAACATCTCTGACATATTAGTTACAGAGGATACATTCCAAGCTGATATATCTTGATTAAAAGAAGTTGCTCCAGAGAACATATACTCCATATCAGTTACCCATGCGACATCCCAACTACCCATATCACTATTAAATGCTGTTGCATTATTAAACATATAACCCATATCAGTAACAGAAGAGACATCCCAACCACTAATATCTCCATTAAATGCTGTAGCTCCATAGAACATCTCAGTCATATTGATAATGCCTGATACATCCCAAGAAGAGAGGTTTGCATCAAATAATATAGCATCTTCAAACATTCCCTCTGTAGAGTTTAACTCTGATAGATTTGGACTATCTACAAAGTTACCTTGTAGATTTGGACAATCAATAAAAGCGTACTCCACACTCTTCCATGGTTGCGTTCCCCACTGCTCTATAGATATAATTTTGTTACTATCATTTGAGCCATACAGTTTATGATGAGGAAATACTCCACTTATTTTCACAGTATAGTTTCCTTCAGTAGGATAGTCATGGAAAGCTTCCATAGATATATTAGTCTCTGTCTTACTATCGCCCCAATCTATATCATAGCCATAGGTATAACTAGGACTAAGCTGTATCTTAATCTGTTTAGAGGTAGAACTCCCTGCGATTGTCGTATCCCAAATAGTGATAAACTCTTTGACTGTATTAACGGCTTTTGCATAATTTTGGCTAGGATTAGGATTATTTGAACTATCAAAAGAGCTATCTGCATCTACTAATACTTTAATAGCTTCCTTAGAGTGCAAAGGAGGTCTTACTTTCAAAGTATAAGTATCTCCACTTCCTGCAAACTCCTCTTTAACTGCACCACTTAAGCTTATATCTTCACTTGTAAAGCCTGTCATAGGTTCAGAAAACGAAAAGGTAAAGGTTACACTATTGGTTACCCAGTTTTTATTAATGAGTGTGACACCCAATATCTCTCCTGCTCTACTATCTCTAATAGAAAGTGTAGGCGATTCATCTGCTATGACTCTAACCATTCTTATCTCTTCATCAGAATTATTACTCTCATCAAAAGAGATATAGGTTACACTATAAACACCTATAACATTCATATTGATATTATGAGAGATATTAATATCACTACCATCATCTGTAGTAGCTCCAAGCTCTATATAGATACTTCCTGTTTGTAGTGTAAGTGGATTATCTCCTATTATTGTAATAATAGGAGGAGTGGTATCTGTTGGTGTTGCAGGTGTAGGTGCTGGTTTTTTGACTACAACTATAGGTCCAGGTGTTGTTGTGTTTGTTTCACCTGAAAACATCTCTTCTGTTAAATGAGCTATAGCCTCTTCTGCTGATACAAATACTATATCAGGATTTGACTCTAAAATACTCTCTTTGATAGTCTCAAAATTCTCAGAACTAAAGTTGGTATCTTCGCTAAATATTTGAGATACATTACTATCTATCTCTATACCGTTGGAGAGATTATTATCATTGTCTAGTGATTGTAAAAGTATAGCTAGATTGATAATTTTCTCATCAGTTGTATTATTTCTATCTAGTCCAAATAGGTCTGCTGGAAAGATTTTACTATCTTCTGTGAGTTCTGCTAACTCTCCTAGCTTCATATTGCCTATATAAAAGGATACAGGCAACTCAGTACACTCAAATTTACCATCTATATTGGTAAATCCTACTGTCTCACCACATCTATACTCAATACCCTTAATCGGTGCATCTACTAAATATCCTATCTTTTTATCAGGTGTAACAGGAGGTGGTGTACTTCCTCCTCCACAACTATTCAATACCAAAATAGAGACCAAAGCCCCCAACATTATGCTAATTTTATGAAACATCTAATATCCTTTTATACTTAATTTATACAAGTGTAGCATATAGTTGTGCCAAAGTTGTTCTTATTTAAAAATTATAAAAATTGGATATACTTATGTAATGAATTATAAAATACTTTTTTTACTATATTTTTTTCTATCTCTATCTCTTTATGCTGTAGAGATACGAGAGGAAAATAGTCTCTCAAATTTTAAGATAAGCTACCTCTATGATAGTTCAAATATCCAAAAGATAGAAGAGATAATAGAGAGTAAAGAGTTTAAACAAATATCCAATACCATTAGGTTTGGTATATATTACGATACACTGTGGTTGAGGTTAGTTCTTATAAATATTACAGATAAACCCCAAGAGAGGATTATCCGAAATTCTGAAAGCTACTCTGAAAAAAATACCTTTTATGAGTATGATAATAAAAAACAGCTCTTGAATAAAGAGGATAATGGACTTAAAATCTCTATAGAAAATCGTACTATTGATGACCCATTCCCCTCTTATAAAGTCTATCTTGCACCTTATCAGACCAAGATAATATATATGAACTACAAATCAAACTTTGGTGTATTGACACAGTTAAATATCTATAAAGTAGATACTTATATCAAGCTAAGAAGAGAACAAGATTATCTATTTGTTTTCTATTTTGGTATCATATTTACAATTATTATATATATTTTCGTACTCTATTTCTATACTAAAGAGAAGCTATATATCTATTATGGCTTATATCTACTCTTTTATAATATTTGGATGTTTATGCATAGTGGATTTTATATATATGTTATCCCTTATTCTCTTTTTTATCTCTCTTTCTCCTCTATCCCTTTGGCATTTTATATGCTTATCTACTTCACACAAGCCTTATTTGATAATAAAAACCCTTCGCCTCTCCTACAGAAGACATTCAAAATATATAAAATACTCTTTTTGCTCCTTAGTCTCTATCTTCTTTTTGATTTTCAAAGAGGTGTTGTACTGATTTCTATAGTCATATTTAGTCTCTTCTATTTAGGCTACCTTCTTATCAAGGAGAGTGATGGATACCTCAAATTCTACTCATTTGCACTGATGCTATTTTTACTCTCTGTTGCTTTCCCCTCTCTAGTTTTATATAATTTAATACCCTATAACTTTTATACTAGAAATGCCAATATCTTTGGAGCTATGGTAGAGATAGTGCTATTTTCTATTATTTTGGCAAATCATATAAGCCAACTCAAAAAAGATAAAAGTGTTATAACCAAAGATTTACTACTCTTAGAAAATAGACAAAATAAAATGCTCTCCCTCAAAGTAGAAGAGCAGACCAAAAAGCTCACGATACTTTTCCAAGAGCTACACCATAGAGTAAAAAACAATTTTCAATTTATTTTGACATTTATTTTGGTACAAAAAAGCACACTTGATAAGCAACAGGATAATAAATTATTGGACGCTTTAGAGATGATTAGCAAACGAATATACACCATCTCTCTAATGCACGAATTATTGTACAAAAGAGAGAATGTAGAGATAGATTTTATAGCCTATATAGAGGTTTTTTTGAAAAGCTTCAAAGAGAATAATATAATATTTATTACAAATATAAAAGATATAGACTTAGACTTCGACAATGCCGTAACCTTTGGACTTATACTAAATGAACTTATCACCAATAGCATAAAATACGCCTTTGACTCCACTCCAAACCCCACAATAACAATAGACTTCCAAAAGATAAACAACAAACATACCTTTAAATTTAGAGACAATGG
>JASFZJ010000030.1:0-6703 GCA_045267865.1 Sulfurovum sp.
TTTAATATATTTAGCACTATATATCTCTCTTATATCTGTGTGTGTGATACTCCCCATTTTATGAAAATATTTAAAGTCGTGTTTTCCTTCAAATATTTCAAGAGCTTTTTGAAGTAGAATAGAGTCAAATTCTGAGTATTGTGATATATATTTTCTCTCAAATATAGATACTTTGGAGATTTTAAATATATATCTATAGACTCTTTTTTTGGCACTAAATCTAGCGTGAAAATCATCATCTACAAAACATATATATTTAAACTCTATATCTATAAGTTTTCTATTTAGTGATAGTTTAAGCTTTTTGCAATCTTTCCAAAATATTGGTAAATCAAAATGTATCACTTGTCCTGTGGCATGGACTCCTGCATCTGTCCTGCCACTTCCTACTATTGGTGAATGGATATTTAGAGATGTTAGTACTTTTTCTATGGCTGTGGTGATAGTTTGAGGTGTAGAGGTCTGTTTTTGAAATCCAAAATAAGCACTTCCATCATAAGCTATAACGGCTTTTACTCTCATATTAGAAGTATCTTGATACAAGTTTGGCAAATAGCACTTGACCCAATATCCATACAGCTATTATTGAGGCTATAAGACTATAAGGGTCGCCCCATTTACGCAAAGATGAGGCAACAAAGTAGAAAAATAGAGTCACTAAAAATATAACTAAAAAAGAACGATTGGCTTGGTATCTAGGATTTATCATACTAAAAGAGGCGATAAGATAGACAGAGAGTAGTGGAATAAGGCTAATAAATATAAAAAATATAGCTCTGTGCATTCTCTTCTCATCTTTATAAGCTCTACCCCAAAATGATTGTAGTGTCTCAAAATCAAAATGACTTTTGGGACTAGAGTTATAGACCTCTAGGGTTTTATATTTTGCCTCTTGGAGTTTAATTTTGGAGTATGTATATCCATAGCCATCATTGAGTAGAAGTGAAGTTACGCTCTCTTTGTTATTAAGTTGTCCTGTTTTGGCTGAGAAAAACTGCTCATTATCTCTATTAGTTCTGTTATAAATTACTACATTTTGAAATAGTCCATCTATATCTTTCTCTACATAAATATAATAATCTCCAAATTTCTGCCCCAACTCTCCTGCTACAATATTGAGTTTGGCATCATTGGCTTTCTCTTCTTTAAAAGCTTTATAAAACTGCTTACTCAAAGGCATAGCCAAAAATGAGATAACAAGTAACAAAATAGAAAAAAGAAGCCCCAAAATAAGCAGACTTCTAAGCACTTTTTTGGCTTTGAGTCCTAAAGCATAGAGAGCGATAAGTTCATTATCTTGTGAGAGTTTGATAAGGACATTGGCTAGTGCTGTCACAAAAGAGATAGGCAAGGTATAAAATACAATATCAGGTAGAGAGTAGCTATATAGAAGTAACAACTCCCCAAAATTTATCTGTATTTGTGCTGTGAGAATAGAGATTTTGACAAGATAAACAAGAGAAATAATCATAAAAAAGGGTATAAATATTATCAAAAAAGCTTTGGTAAAGTTTGATGATATATACCCTCTCACATTAACCATAGATTATCTTTTCTAGTAGTTGAGATGCTTGTGTATCATAGATATAGACGATAAAGGTAGCAAGTGCTAAGAATGGTACAAATGGCACTTCTCGTTTGAGTAGTGCAGGTATCATTGCAAGTATTGCCGAGAGAAATAGAGCTATAAAGAAGTTTGGAAAGCTAAGCAATGCCCCCATAGTTCCTGCTACTATCACATCAGCCCCACCCATCGCTTGTCTTTTTGCTATAAAAGAAGATAATAGTCCAATAAGATACAATCCACCCCCTGCGATAACTCCATAAAAAAGAGCCATAAGAAAATCAGGCTGAATTAAAGCAAATATAAACGCTACAAAATTGACATTGTCAGGAACAGCCATATATTTAAAATCTATCATCACCAAAGCAAAAAGTGCTGTAAATGAAAAAGCCACAAAAGGCATATACCACATAAAACCTAACTTAATATAAAGAGCTACAAAAATAAGTCCTGTGATAAACTCTACCATTGGATATTGAGCTGATATTTTATCTCCACAAAAGGCACATTTACCTCTTAAAAATATCCATGAAAATATAGGTATATTGTGATACCATTTTAAGCTATTTCCACAGCTTTGACACTTAGAAGATGGAAATACAATACTCTCATTTTTGGGTATTCTATAGATTACAACATTGAGAAATGAACCTATCAAAATCCCAAATATAAATATAACTATACCAATTGGTATGAACAAATCACTACTCATTAACATCTCTTGCATTATAGACCTCCAAAGCGTCTTTTACGATTTTTATAATTTTCTATTATATCAGCTAACTCTTTGCTTCTGAAGTCAGGCCATAGAGTTGGAGTAAAGAAAAACTCACTGTAACTAATCTGCCACAATAAAAAGTTAGATATTCTCTGCTCTCCACTTGTACGAATAAGCAAATCTATATCACTATAAGGCGTTTGCATTGCCCATGAAATATCCTCTTCACTCACACTCTTTTTGCCACTAGCTATTAGAGAATTTATAGCAGTTGTTATCTCTGCTCTTCCACCATAGTTGAGAGCCAATATCTGTATTAGATTATTATTGTTTTTTGTCTTCTCCTGAGTCTCTTTTATCCGTTTTTGAAGAGAGTTAGAGAATCCTCCTATATTACCAATAGCTTGAAACTTGATACCAAACTTCTGATAAGTCTCTAGCTCATTTTTAAGATACCTATCTAGCATCTTCATCAAAAACTCAACTTCAAGCTTAGGGCGTTTCCAATTTTCGGTACTAAAAGCATAAAAGGTAGCACTCTCTATAGTCTCGTGTTTGGCACAATAGGTAGTAATCTCTCTAATCACCTCAGCACCCTCTTCGTGACCTTTGGTGCGTTTAAGCCCCTTCTGCTCTGCCCATCTACCATTGCCGTCCATTATGATAGCCAAATGTTTTAGAGAATTTTTACTCATTGATTAATCTTTTGGCTTCATCTAGTATCTTTGCTGATAGTATCAGCTTAGATTCTCGTCCCAAATTTTTCATATCGTGAGGAGTGATAAATGTAATCTCATTCTCATCTCCACCAAAACTTTTGGCATCATCAAGAAGATTATAACAGACAGCATCTACACCTTTGGAGTCAAGCAAATTTTTGGCATTATCTAGCCCATTATCACTATCCATCTCTGCTTTAAAGGCTATAGTTTTTATATCACTCTTATCAAGATTTGAGAGTATATCAGTAGTCTGTTTGAGTTCTATACTCCAAGAGTCACCCAACATAGACTTTTTAAGTTTGCCTTGTTGTGGGAACTTAGGTATATAATCAGCCACAGCAGAGACCATAAAAAGATAAGGCTCTTTTTGTATGATGTGTCTATCGGTCTTATTCATAGAGGGTTTACTCATTTTACCTTTTTTGGCAATACGAATAGCATCAGTTGTATATTCAAACATCTCCTCAGAATTTTCAACACTTATATTATAGACATCATTAGGCAACTCATCATGCCCCATTGTAGATATATAACAGACATCAGCCCCTTTGAGATAGAGGCTCAAAGAGAGAGATTTTGCCATCTTCCCTGATGAGAAATTGGATATATATCGCACCTCATCTATCTTCTCTCTAGTCCCTCCACCTGTAACAACCACTCTTCTATCTTCCCAAAACTCCTCTTTGAGTAGAGACTTAGCCACATTATAAAATATCTCCAAAGGCTCTGCTAATGCACCATTTCCCACATCACCACACGCTAGAAGTTTGGTTTGAGGCTCTATGATAATATAGTCATTGACCCCCAACATCTTTAGACTCCCTTTGGTGTAGTGGTTATTTAGCATATTAGTGTTGGCTGAGGGTGCTATAAGTATCTCTTTCTCAAAGGCTAGAGCCGTTTGAGTGAGGATATTATCAGCTATTCCTTTGCTTAGTTTATTGATAGTATTGGCAGTTGTGGGAGCGATAATAAATACATCACACGCCTTACCAATATCAATATGATTAAGTTTACTACTCCAACTCTCACTGCTCTCTGTAAGCACCTCATTACGAGTGAGTGCCTCGTAAGTAAGAGCAGATACAAATCTCTGTGCCGAGGGAGTCATCACTATATGCACCTCTGCACCTGCTTTGACAAATAGCCGAGCCAAATCACAAGCTTTATAAGCTGAGATACTCCCCGTCACTCCTAGTAATACGCTTTTGCCACTTAAATCTATCTGCATCTATTTCTCTCCAAAAAATTTATAAAAGAAGTTTTTGATAGTCTTCATCGGCACTCGTGAAAGTGCCAAGCTACCTTTAGCCACATCTTTGGTTATGGTACTTCCTGCACCTATCATCACATCATCTTCTATTTTCACAGGAGCTACAAGTTGTGTATCACTCCCCACAAATACATTTTTGCCTATAATAGTCTGATACTTATTTTTGCCATCATAATTACAAGTAATCACACCAGCACCGATATTTGAACCCTTATCTATCACAGCATCACCGATATAAGCCAAATGTCCAGCTTTCACACCAGTAAGAGTAGATTTTTTAACCTCCACAAAGTTACCAATATGTGTATCTATTATCCGTGAAAGAGGTCGTATTCTAGCCAGAGGTCCTATATCGCTACTCTCTATATAAGCATCTTCAATCACACTATTAGACTTAATATGAGAAGATATAATAGTAGAATTGCCTCTAATACTCACACCACTCTCTACCACACACTCACCCTCAAACTCTACACGACTATCTACAAAAATAGTCTCAGGTAGGCTCATAATAACACCTTTCATCATCCAAGCCTCTTTAATTCGTCTTTGGTGTATCTCTTCTGCTTTGCTCAAATCAAGCTTAGAGTTTACACCCTTAAACTCCTCTTCTTTAACAAATATAGGAGCGATAACATTCCCATTATCTACAGCCAACTTGATAATATCAGTAAGATAATACTCTTTTTGAGCATTACAGTTATCTATCATTGGAATATATTTATCAAGCAAAGCACTCTTAATACAATAGACCCCTGCATTAACGCTTGTTATAGATTTTTGAGCCAAACTACAATCTTTCTCCTCAACTATCTCCAATACTCTCTTATCTTCTATCACAACGCGTCCATACCCTGTAGGAGTGGGCATATCTATAACTGAGAGATTAATATCACTATCTCCCTCAATAAGTTGATTAAGAGCAGACATAGTAACAAGAGGCATATCACCATTGAGAATAAGAGTCAGAGAGTGTTTAACCTTCACTCCACGCATAGCCCCACCAGTCCCTGGGAAATTCTCTGCGTCTTGATGGTGAAACTTGATACCCTTATAGTGAGAGTTTATCTCATCTTCTATAAGTGAGGCTTGATGATAAAGCACCACAGTAACATCATCAGAGAGTTTTTGACTCGCATCTATACTATGAAAAAGCATAGATTTACCAGAGATTTTATGAAGCACTTTAGGAGTAAGAGACTTCATACGAGTCCCTTGACCAGCAGCCAAGATAACAACACTTATAGACATATTCAACCTTTTGAAAATTTAGAGATAATTATAGTATTGAGATTATATCTAATAGAGATTAATTTGATGAGGTGAGAGGTATAATGGTCCTAATAATTTTTGCCGTGATAGCATCCAAATATATCTCTACAGGCTCTTCATCTATCTCTAATTTATAAACGAAAGCGATATAGGAGAGTCTATCTTCAAATACTTCCAAAGCTATTTCTGCGATAATTGCTTTTTTATATCGACGGCGAATTACATTTTGTATTTTTTTAATCTCAGCACACTTATCAAGTTGAGTAATAAAGTTTATCTTTTCACATTTATAGATATGAATATCTGGTTCATCATAATATATAGAAGATTGTTCATCTCCATCATCTGCCCATTGCTTTAAAAGACTTAATGCTTCAAAACCATCGTTACAAAGTACCGATTCTAGCCCCATTTGATCCAATGCTCTTTTCACTTGTTTACGAGCGACGACTGAATCATCAGAAATCAATACTAAATTTCTATCTTTGGTCGATCCATCAACCCGGTCTAATATTTCTTGTTGCACATTTTCCTTAACACCAATAACTTCTGCTAACACACGCTCAACATCAATGATCTCGACCATTTGTTTATCAATATGGGTGACAGCCGTTAAATAACTGGCACCCGCAGTCCCTGGTGGTGGTGGTAAGATATCCTTCCAATTCAGGTTAATAATCCGATCGACTTCATTCACTAAAAACCCTTGAATCGCACGATTGTATTCTGAAATGATAATAAATTTTTCATCAATATTTTGAATGGCAGGGCCACCAATCGCCATGCTTAAATCCATAATAGTAATGGTTTGGCCGCGTATGTGTGCAATACCTCTAACAACACTATGAGATTGAGGAATGCTATTTAATGGCGGGCATTGTAAAACTTCTCGCACTTTAAAAACATTAATGCCATACAGTTGTCGCCCAGCTAAACGAAACATCAATAATTCTAATCTATTTCTACCAGCCAATTGTGTTCGCTGATCAACACTTGCCATTACTCCAGACATGGAAGATTCCTCATTTTAGTCTAATTAAAAATATCATCGGCTCAAATCTTCACACGCAATAATATCTACTTGAGATAACACTTCAAGCGCCCGCTGACTTATATCGGCTAAATTACCTATTGGCGTTGCTACAATGTATAAC